>JASFFM010000237.1:0-7128 GCA_050124295.1 Desulfobacterales bacterium
GGTTCGATCGATGACCTTGAGCTCTACCTGGTCGGTAATCGATTTGATCTGGGAGGGGTTGAGCTCCTGGTCGAAAATCAGCAGGGTCACGTAGCGTTGCATGGCCATGATGGCAAGGTCACGAAGCTTACCGGAACCCATCAAAATGCGTGAATCGACCCGAGATCGTTGTTGCAAGATCGTATCAACCACCTCGATTCCAGCCGAGGCTGCCAGTTGCTGCAATTCGTTGAGCGATTCCAGGGCCTCGCGGCGTGACGAGGTGGTAACACTGATCAGCAGCACCCGCTCACCCTGCCGGCCCGCATTCCGTAAAGCCTGCTGTTGCGCCATTTCAGCTTCAAGCGCCCCAATCGTTTCCCGGCAGGTGCGATCCGGATGATATGGATCGATGGGGGCCATCAATTCGTAGGCTTGCTTTTCATTCTCTCCCGGCAGAATATGGGCGGCCAGAATTTGGTCCGGCCGTCCATCGGGGGTCATGGTGATGGTCGCCATCATATCGAGGCGCAGCAAAACAAGATCGGTAAGATCCTCCGGGGACAATGGCTCCTGTTTGAGATGCGTATGGATACAACGCAAGCCGGTCAGCCGTTCCGGGGCGACCCGCTGGGTCACAAAACCAGGGATGAAAATCTGGTGATGATCACCAACGATGACACAGACAACTTTTCCTTTGCGATTGATTAGGAGTCCGATCTGTCGCCGGATGTCGCTAGAAATGCGCACAAGATCGCGGGAAAGCTGTGCGGAGATGAGGACCGCCGGTGAAACGCGGCGACCGGCGATGCGTTCGAGACGTTTCAGTTGACTGGATTTGAGTCCGGAGAGGTTTCCGTATACGCGTTTCATTTGTCAGGTTGCCGTCGGCGGGGCGCTATCATGTTCCCGCCGATAGGCGTTCGTCTATCCACCAAGGGGGTGCGGCCTGCGGCTGGATTTTGGTTTTGCTTGAATCGATTCGATGGTGGCCAATACGCTGCAGATCAGGGCGTGGCAATTAACTGGGTTCGGGAATAAACGCTTCTTGGACCAGGTTCTCGAAGCGCGTGTAAGCATGGATAAATGCCAGGGGTATGTCCCCGGTCGGTCCGTTACGGTGTTTGGCTACGATGATCTCCGCTTTGCCGGTGTTGGGGTTGTTCTCATCGCGATGATAGACCTCATCGCGATAAATGAACATGACGACATCGGCGTCCTGTTCAAGGGCACCGGACTCACGCAGGTCAGAGAGTTTGGGACGTTTATCGGTCCGCTCTTCAAGTTTGCGGTTGAGTTGGGACAAGGCGATCACCGGTAGCTCCAACTCTTTGGCCAATCCCTTCAGCGACCTTGATATTTCAGAGATCTCCAGATCGCGCCGTTCAATATTGCGGCGTCCTTGCATCAACTGCAGGTAATCAATGATAACCAGTCCCAACTTGTTGTCCATTTTTAGCCGGCGGGCTTTGGCACGAATGTCCAGCGACGTTATATCGGGCGAATCATCGATAAAAATGGGGGCCTCGGACAATATGCTGGCGGCCTGCGTGAGGTTGGTCCAGTCTTCGTTGCTCAAAAAACCACCCCGCAAGCGATGGGAATCCACACGTGCTTCCGCACAGAGCATGCGCATGGAGAGCTGTTCCTTGGACATTTCCAGCGAAAACAAGGCCACGCCCGTTTGGGTCTCCACGGCGGTGTTGCGGGCCATGTTCAGCGCGAGGGCTGTTTTTCCCATACTGGGGCGTGCCGCCAGGATGATCAGATCGGAAGGCTGAAATCCCGATGTCAGATAGTCGAGATCGGTAAAACCAGAGGGGACGCCCGTGATCAGGGTCTTGTTGCCCTGGCGCTCTTCGAGTTGATCGATATTTTTCTCGATCAGGGCGCTGATCGGATGAAAGGACTTGCGGGATTTGTTTTCAGCGATTTCAAATACGGACTGTTCCGCGAAATCGAGCAGTTCATCGACCGGACCGCGCTCTTCAAAGCACCGCTGGATGATCTGATTGGATTTGGCAATCAGGCGCCGTGCACTGGCTTTATCGTGAACAATCTTCGCGTAGTGCGCCGCGTTGACGGCCATAGGGGCGGTATCGACAAGCTTGGAGAGAAAGGCCGCGCCGCCGATTTCTTCCAGATGCCCCTTTTCTTTTAAAACATTGGCAAGGGTGACAAGATCAACCGGTTCGTTGCGCGTGAACAGATCGATGATGCCTTCGAAGATCCGTTGGTGGGCCGAGCGATAAAAATCTTCCGGGGCCAGCACTTCAAGGATATCCAGCAGGGCGGAATTTTCGATCAGAACGGCACTGATAAGGGATGCCTCCGCCTCCAAATTCTGGGGGGGGAGATGTTGCAGGGAAGGATCCTGTGCGGATGACCTCTGGTTTGTGGCCATGAGCGAGCGCCTGTCCTACGGTTTAAAGGTATCGGCTTGGCATGCTGGCCCACCATGACCTCCGTCATCTCGTGGGATCGGATCAGTGATCATGGTCTCTATTTACGATGCGGGTTGATGATGGATCAGGCGGTATCTTTTTCCGCTTCGACATGAACCGTTATTTTCGGCTCGACATCCCGATAGACCCGGATGGGCACCTGGTAAGTACCGATGGTCTTGATGGGTTCTTTCAGCAGAACCACGCGGCGCTCCAACTGGACATCCTGTTTGGCGAGGGCATCGATAATATCACGCACATTGACGGATCCATAAAGTCGATCTTCATCGGCCGTTCGCGCTTTGATGGTACATTCCACACCTTCCAGGCGCTGCGCCATCTCTTCGGCAAGGGATTTTTCTTTGGCAATCTGCAGCTCGAATTTGGCTTTTTCCTGCTCGAGCATACGGTGATTCTGGGGCGTCGCCTTGACGGCCTTGTTTTGTGGAAAAAGATAGTTGCGGGCATAGCCGTCGGCCACTTCGACCTCGCTTCCGATAATTCCCAAAGATTCGATGGTTTCCTTTAAAATAATTCGCATAACGCTAAACCTCCGAAAATCGCAAAAAGCCGTAGACTCTTTACGGATGACACCCCCAGGGGAGGGGCGCTACCAGGTTGCTTGACTTCGAGCGTGTTTCAGCCGGCCTGACGGTGTCAGGCGATGTGGATGTTTTCCCCGGGGCTGGTTGGTATTACTTGAAATCAAGCGTTCCCACATAGGGCAGAAGTGCAATCATGCGCGCCCGCTTGATGGCAAGGGTCAATTTGCGCTGATGTTTCGCACAAGCACCTGAAATGCGTCGGGGAATGATTTTGCCACGTTCCGTGGTGAAGTTCCGCAGTGTTCGCGATTCCTTGTAATCGATGACCAGACCGCGGTCCGCGCAGAACCGGCAGACTTTACGGCGATGGTAAACGCGTCGTCTTCTTTTTCGGGGTCGGGGACGGGCATGTGCCATATTATGCTTCCTCCTTCTTGGATTCGGATGGGGTCGTTTCAGGGGTCGTCTCGGCTTTGACGGGGGCTTCCTCGGTGGCGGTGTCCGCCGCATTTGGCGGTGGCTCTGTGGCCGCCGCTGTCGCTGGCGCCGTTTCCGCTTCCGCCGTGGAAGGTGTCATCGCCTCCTGAATACGCTCCATGTCCGCTTCCCTGTCGAGGAGAACCGTCATGTATTTCATGACGCGATCGTCAATGCGAAACTGTCTTTCCATTTCGCTGACAAGATCGCCGCCGCCACAAAAGTCGATCCGCACATAGTAGCCGCGTTGCTTCTTTTTGATTTCATAGGCCAGCTTGCGTCCACCCCATTCGTCAAATTCCACCAGCAAACCACCCTTCTGGGGGATCAGCTCGCGAATCCTGTCGAATACGGGCCCACGCTGATCTTCGCCAAGGTCCGGATCGACGATCACGATTGTTTCGTATCTTCGCATACAGCCTCCTTATGGATATGAAGCCCCGGGGCGTCTCCCGGAGCAAGGATCGGGCCATTATGAATCGCTATTGATAAAACGAAATCTAATAATGGGTAAATTGATTGTTTGTCAACCTTTATTTTATGATGAACGGTCTTCGTTGCCGAAAGCATGGCTTCGATGGAAGCGCGGAAGGCTTGTAAAAAAGAAAAAGGGGCGGATACCGATGGATCTGCCCCTTGTACAGCGATTTTGGTGGGCCGTGAAGGAATCGAACCTTCAACCTACTGATTAAGAGTCAGGTGCTCTGCCTAGTTGAGCTAACGGCCCGCTTACCGACCAGTCGATAATCGGGTGAGGTTCGTACCAGCTTTGCCAAGGCTTGTCAAACGGTTTTTCCAGGCCTATGGCCGGCTGTCGTCAGCGATGCTGATCGCGCCCTTCCTTCCAGCGGCGGGCTTGGCGACGTTTTTTCTTCCAGGCCCGGACCCGGTGTTTCGAATGATTTGCTTTACCCCGGGAGGGGGCATCCCTCACGGGGTCCATCGTGACGGTGAAGCTGCCAGGCGTCTTGGGAACCGCAGGCGCTGGCGCCGGATCTTGCTCCCGACACGGCTGGCCCCTGGGGGGCCGTGGTAAGCGGCAGCAGTCAGATGGCAAAGCTTCGGCAAGGAGGATGCGCTCACCAAATTGTCTGAAGTGGCTGCCGCCTTCAACCGCCTTTTGGATGTTGATGGTGACAATCACGGGCTCGGCATCCTTGCGCCGGCCCACCTGGCGCGCGAGATGCGCTTCCTTGAACAGCACCACCTGCCCGGTGTGCCCCTGGGGGCGTAGGCCATGCTGCAACACGGTGTCGTAGGCGCGGCGGCGGATCGGCGCATAGGCCAGTTTGGGGTAGTCCGTTGTTGCGCGCGGACCCTCGAGCCGGGATCGATCGACCGCCCGCACGAGATGCGATGCGATCTCCAATACCGGCTCACCGAGATGATGGGACAGGGTGACCAGATGGTTCCGGCGGATATGTCGCCAGCCTTCTTCATGCAGCGCCTTGAGCACCTCGGACAGGGGGATAAACCCCGACGGGTCGGTCACCAGACCAAACTCGTCCGGGTGGCGACCCAACATGTAGCCGAGGAAGCGCGCCATTTGTTTATGTTTTCTGGCTTGAATTCCCATGGGCAGATGGATTGTTAGCCTTTCTGCGTTTTGATTTAATCCCGCCACCAATGGTGGCGAACCCGGAGAGGTTCTCCCGATGCCCGGCGCCGGGGAAAGGGGACGAAACCCCCAAAAGCAAAGCCTGCGCTATTAACCCCTTTGGCCAGAGCTGCCTGAAGCCTCCCACCAAGGGGGAGGCGACGCACGCAATAACAACTTCGATCGCTTGACCCTCAACTACCGATTTGTTACCCTCTAGATCCTTTGCCATATCGCCGCAGGCCGCGACCATGAAAAACCGGCCCACTTATGCAAGAGACCTGCAGGCGGCGCCATCTTAAGGACTGCCGGATGCCGCTGTCCGCCCGGCACCCATCCGTGCATCGCTCGAGGCGGGCACCAAAATCGAAGTAAACGGGTGGGAATCCGCGCGCGCAGCGGTGCTTTCAACCCTGGGCGATTCTTGACAAACCTTTTGAAGAGCGCCTGCCGCCATTGATCCATATCACAGGGGCCGATTCATTACACCTCGAATAAGGATATTGACGTATGAAGATAGACCGTTCGACGATGCTTTTCCATAACTCCCGCGAGGTCGTTCCGGGGGGGGTCAACAGCCCGGTCAGAGCTTGCAAGGCTGTCGGCACCGTGCCCCGATTTATTCATCATGCGGATGGCTGCCGCTTGGTCGATGCCGATGGCAATGAATTTATCGACTATGTCGGTTCGTGGGGGCCGATGATCCTGGGACATCGTCATCCCGCTGTCATCGAGGCCATAACGGACGTACTCTCGCGCGGGATCAGTTTCGGGGCCCCCACCGATTTGGAATTGGAGCTCGCCCAATTGGTAACCGAAGCGGTTCCATCCGTGGAAATGGTGCGCATGGTCAATTCAGGGACCGAGGCCACCATGAGCGCCCTTCGATTAGCGCGAGGCGTGACGGGGCGTGACATTGTGATTAAATTCGACGGTTGCTACCATGGACATGCCGACACGCTCCTGGTGGATGCCGGCTCAGGCGTGGCCACCCTGAATATTCCCGGCAGTCCGGGGGTTCCCGAATCGGTCGTTCGACATACGCTGTCATTGCCGTATAATGATAGCGAAGCCGTAAGGTCTGTCATGGCCGATAAAGGCGGGGATGTGGCGGCCATCATTGTTGAGCCCGTCGCCGGCAATATGGGTATGGTGGCGCCCCGCAGCGGCTTCCTCGAGACCCTGGAAGAGGTGACCCGGCAAAAAGGCAGCTTGTTAATTTTTGATGAAGTCATGACCGGTTTTCGCGTGGCCTTCGGTGGCGCGCAGCATCTGTACGGTATTCGTCCGGACTTGACCTGTTTCGGCAAAATCATCGGCGGCGGAATGCCGGTCGGCGCCTATGGCGGGAGAAAAGAGATCATGTGCCGGATTGCCCCCGAAGGAGCCATTTACCAGGCCGGGACCCTTTCGGGCAATCCGGTGGCCATGGCCGCCGGAATTGCGACGTTGAAGCAATTGCAGCAACCTGGCGTCTACAGCGCACTGGAGCGGTTGTCTGCACGCCTGGCCGATGGACTCGCCGAGGCGGCGCGTCGTCATAATGTACCGGTGACCTTTAATCGGGTAGGCTCCATGCTGGGTATGTTTTTCACCGATCAGGCCGTGGTTGACTTCGAAGGGGCTAAAAAATGCGATCTGGAGCGTTTCGCCCGCTACTATCGGTACATGCTGGATGCCGGTATCTACCTGGCCCCGTCCCAGTTCGAAGCCTGTTTTGTGTCGCTGGCCCATGATGAGGCCGCCATCGACAAAACAATTGAAGCCGCCGAGCGTTCGCTGGCGGCCTTGTCCGAATGACGATGATGGACCGGCAAATGCTTCGGTCCGGCACAGGGAATCACGTACGGTCTTTTTGCGTGCGCCGGCGGCTCGCTTGGTTCGCCGGCCGCACGTGACGGCGGCGCGTCATTTCGCGGTCACCCCGAGCGTAGGGAGATGGTCAGATGGTTGATCGGCGCTGGTATCAAATCCTGTCCCTCGACAAAAAAGACATCTATTACCGAATGATTTTGGCCTTCGGCCTGTTTTTTCTGATACCCCTGGCGGGGTTTGCCTATTTCGCCTACAAATATAATTTCCTGCA
>JASFFM010000238.1:0-7094 GCA_050124295.1 Desulfobacterales bacterium
GTTGGGCATATAGCCGTGCTCGCCGCTGCAGGTGCAGGCGATCTCGGCGAGGGTTTTATCGAAGCACTCGGGGGCTGAAATGTTGGGGTTGCCGAGGCTGAAATCAAAGACCTTGGCAGCCCCGTGCCGGGCCTTGAGGCGCGCACCTTCTTCGAACATTTTGCGGATCCAGGAGGAGCGTTCGATATACGTTGCAATCTTTTTGGCGATGGTCATGGATAGCTACCCTCTGTATGCCGATCTGGTTTAGATTCCCTGAGGATCGGGCGTTCATGTTTTGACGCGGCCGGCCGCGTTGATGCGCCTGGGACCGCATTCCCACCGGATTTGTTCCGTCGGCGACATTTTTACGATACCGTTATTGAGGGGCCACCCGGGTGATGGGACCACCGGCACAAGCCCTCTGGAGAAGGACCCGGAATACCCCCTCGCCAATGTCCACCAGCCGACCATCGCCGCTGTCCGCCTGCAGCGAAGTACGGACGGTTGCCCAAACTTCCTCGACCCGGGCCTTCAGCGTGTCCTCCCGGGTGGTCCGGCCACCGTATCGGGTCGCGCTGAAGGGCGTCAAGCGGTTACCCCTGCCGCATCTGATAGAAGGCGTGGCGGAAGGTATGGAAGCGATCTTCGGCGATGGCCCGGCGCATCTTGGCCATCAGATGCGTATAGTAATGGATATTGTGGATGGAATTCAAGCGATATGCCAGAAGTTCCCGGGCCGTGTAGAGATGGCGCAGGTAGGCGCGCGAATAATTTTGGCAGGTTTCACAGGCGCACTCGGGGTCGACGGGGGCGGTATCCGTTCGAAACCGGGCGTTGCTGATGTTGAGCGTTCCCCGGGATGTAAAAAACTGGCCGTTGCGGGCATTGCGGGTCGGCAGGACGCAGTCGAACATATCGGCCCCCCGGGCCACCAGTTCGACCAGGTTGGCGGGCGTCCCGACCCCCATGATATAGCGTGGCCGATCGGTCGGCAGCATCGGCAGGGCGGCTTCGGCCACCGCCAGCATCAAATCGATGGGTTCCCCGACACTCAGCCCCCCCAGCGCGTAGCCGGGAAAGTCCATCGCCACGAGGGCTTCGGCCGACCGTTGGCGAAGATCCGGAAACATTCCCCCCTGAACGATACCGAAAAGGGCAGCCCCCGGGCGGGCTTCGGCTTGCCAGACGGTTCGACAGCGCTGGGCCCAGCGCGAGGTCAGCTCCAGGGCAGCCAGCGCATCTTCCCGACGGGCCGGATAGGCAATGCACTGATCCAGGCACATCATGATGTCCGCATCGAGGGCGATCTGGATTGCGATCGATTTCTCCGGTGAAAGCAGATGCCGGGACCCATCGATATGGGACTGAAAGAGGGCGCCCTCCTCGCTCATCTGCAAGCGTTTGGCCAGGGAGAATATCTGAAAACCGCCGCTGTCGGTCAGAATCGGGCCCGACCAGTGCATGAAGCGGTGCAGTCCGCCAAAAGGGGCAATGACCTCACGGCCCGGTCGCAGATAAAGGTGATAGGTGTTGCCCAGGATGATCTGCGCACCGCTTCGGTTAAGATCTTCCGGTGTCAGGGCCTTGACGGTCCCCAGTGTACCCACGGGCATGAAAACAGGGGTTTTGACCTTGCCGTGGGCCGTCGAAAACTGGCCGCTACGGGCCGCGGTTTCGGTTGAACGGGCATCGATTCGAAATTGAAGGGTCATGGATTGGCTTCCGCTTGGGCCATCAGGTGATCAGCATCCCATCGCCGTAGCTAAAAAAGCGGTAGCCCTGCGCGACGGCTTCCCGGTAACTGTCCAGAATGGCCTGGCGTCCAGCAAAGGCCGACACCAGCATCAGCAAGGTGGACTGGGGCAGATGAAAATTGGTGATCATGGCGTCGACCAGGCGAAAACGGTAGCCGGGATAGATATAGAGATCATTTTGCCCCGCCATAGGCCGCAGCTGTCGGTCCGCACCGGTGGCAAATTCAAGCGTGCGCACGCTCGTCGTGCCGACGGCCACAACGCGGCCGCCCTTTCGCTTGTGCCGGTTAACCCTGTCGGCGACCGCCTGGGAAACATGGAAGCGTTCGGCATGCATGCGATGATGGCGGATATCGGCGACCCGAACCGGCCGAAAGGTCCCGTAACCCACATGCAGGGTGAGCGCCACCACCGAAACGCCCCGCCCTTCAATCGCCTGCATGAGCTCGGCGGTAAAGTGCAGCCCCGCCGTGGGCGCTGCCACGGCGCCGTTTTCGGAAGCATAGACCGTCTGGTAATCGTGTCGATCGTGTGGATTCTCAGCGGCATCGCTGCGCCGGATGTAGGGCGGCAAGGGCATTCGGCCGACCTGTTGCAAGGCGGCTTCGAAGGGTTGCTGGCTGGTGAACCGGAGGGTGTGGATGTCATCCTGCGATTGGGTGATTTCAGCGCTGAGTTGATCACCAAAGACCAGATGCGTGCCTGGGCGGGGCTTCTTGGAGGCTTTGATCAGACATTCGCTGCTGAAGACCCCTTCGGAGGCCAGCCGTTGTAAGCCGCCGGCGTAATCCAGAATGAGGATTTCCACCTTGCCACCGGAGGCTTTTGTTCCATACAGGCGCGCGGGTGCGACCCGGGTGTTGTTCACCACCAGAAGATCGCGCGGGGTCAGCAGATCCGGTAAATCGTCAAAGCGATGGTGCCGGAGGGCACCGCTACGCCGGTTCATCACCATCAAGCGGGCCTGGTCTCGCCTGCGGGCCGGCGCTTGGGCGATGAGGGCCTGGGGCAGCGGATAGTCGTAGTCACGCAGCGAGTACATTGCCGGTCATCCTGTCTTCCCAAAATAGGCCAGTCCCAGCCCGACGACCATTAGAATCAGGCCGAATCGCCGAAGCGTCTCATCGGGTATTTCCTGAATCTGCAACATCCAGGTTTTCATTTTGGCCGGAACGGCAAAATAGGGAAGCCCCTCGATGATCATCACCATCCCCAGCACACAGATAAAAAATTTCATTGGACACCGTTTGTGGTCTGCATTCATTGTGGTCCCCTTGGGGGGGTGGAATATAGACCGCCGGGCGCCGTATTGTCAAAAAAAAAGCCCGGCCTAACCTTCCGGCGCCCCGCGAAAGAGCCCCGGGCCGCAGGTCGCCAAAGGTCGATTTACAGATGTTTCCGATTCGGTTAAAGTAATGCCTTGGTTAACCGTTTCGATCCTATGTTTGGGCGCCGCTACAAGGAGTCTGTGTGACCGCCTCCCGACCCCCCCGACGCAACCGCTGGCATCTCCGCAATGCCGCGGATGCGATTGCCTTTCTGAGTAAAAAAGCGCGCAACGCTTTCAAGGAAATGCGGCGCCCCCATATATTGATCATCGGCGGGCCGGGAGCAATGACCGACGCGGTGAGCGCCGATCTTTCCGCCCATGGCATGCTGCCCGTCGTGGTGGCCCTGGAAAAATTCATCCTGGACGGCGCGCCTGAGCCGCAGCGCTATGCCTGTATCGTATGCACCTACACCGATATCCGTCGAACGACAGCGGCGGCCCGCCGTGTGCTGAGCGATGCGCGCCTGTGTCGCCTGACCTTTGAATACGTCACCTTTCCGGCGGCGGACTATGACACGCTGGCGCGACATCAGACCGAGGACGCCCTGGCCAAGGTCTCGCCTCTGCCAACCTATCCCCTCGACGTGTTCGAAATCTATGACGCCGCCCTGGAAAACTTCGAAAAAAAATGCGATATCCGGGATTTCATGGATGTCTGCCAACTGCTCAAATCGGTCCACGATAACGGCGTCGGAGGCGATGTTGCCGAATTCGGCGCTTACCGGGGCCACAGCGGTTATCTGCTGGCCTCCCTGATGGCCGGACTGGGCATGCAAAAGCGCTTGTTTCTATTTGACACCTTCGATTCTTTCCCGGAGGAGCCTCTGGGCATCGATCAATTCTGGAGCGGGTCTCACCCGGTGGATTACGAGGCGGTGCGCCGCAAATTCGACGCCTTTCCTTTCGTGACCTTTGTGAAGGGCGACTTCACGCAGACCCTCCCCGGGACGGGTATCCAAACGTTATCCCTGGTCTACGTGGACTGCGACGCCTATCGATCCACCGAATATCTCATCCGCAGGATCTTTCCCGACATTCTGGCGCCCGGTGGCATCATGGTGTTCGAAGACTACGGGCACGCCCAATTGCTGGGCAACCGCGTGGCCGTGCACCATTTCTTTGACAACCGTCCCGGATGTGTGCAATTTTTTTCGCAGTTCAGCGGGTGTTACATCGTCATCAAGCTTGCCCATTGAAACCTTGCCCTGTCGCAGGGACAACGGTATGATGCACGGGCAGCAAGGGTTGATCCCGCAGCCGTCGACCCCACCCCAACCAGCGAGGAGGGCTGTCCTGAGACGCATCAGCTTACATTATCTATTTACCGTCAGCGCGCTCACGCTCTATGGCGGGCAAGTCTGACCGTTTCTGGAAACCCTGTCCCCCGTGACCTTGGGGACATCGATCAGCGTCGCCTTTGCCCTGGCCTTTGCGCTGCGCATGCCGCTTGAGCGGCATTATGTTCTCGCAGCACCCCTGGAGCTACGCCCCCGGCGTCAGTTCTTTCTGGAGCTCTTTCTCTGTCTGGCCGCCGGCAGCCTGGTGGCCCTGTTTAACCGATATGTACATCAGTTTTATCTGGTCAGCGGATTGAGCCTGCTTTCGGGTTGTCTGGTGGCGGGGTTTTTTATGGGGCTCGACATGGCCCTGGCGCGGGAGCGCTCCAGTATCCGGGAGGCCCTCGAAAAAAACCATACCCTGCGTCCGCCGCGGAAATACTATCCCATGACCCGTCGGTTCTCGGTGGTGGCCTTTTGCCTGATCCTCTTTATCTGCATCATTCTGCTGCTGGTGATTTCCCGGGACTTTGCCTGGTTGACGGAGGCCAAGGGCAGCGCAGCGTCTTTGAAGGAGGCCGAACGCATCGTCATGATCGAGGTGGTCTTCATCATGGCCGTCCTGCTGGGCCTGGTGGTCAACCTGATTGTATCCTATTCGCGCAACCTGAAACTGCTTTTCAACAACGAAACCCGCATCCTCGAAAATGTATCCCGCGGAGATCTCTCGCGCATGGTGCCGGTGGCCACACGGGATGAATTCGGTGTGATCGCCGGCCACACCAACAACATGATTGAGGGCCTGCGACACCGCACCGAACTCATGCAGGCGCTCGAACTCGCCGAGGAGGTGCAAAGGAATCTTTTGCCCCGCAGCGTGACCCATTTCGAGGGCCTGGATATTGCCGGTACCAGCCTCTACTGCGCCGAAACCGGGGGTGACTACTATGATTTTTTCCGGTTGCCGGAAGGGCGCCTGGGCATCGTGGTGGCCGATGTCTCCGGTCACGGGATCAGTTCCGCGCTGCACATGACCACGGCCCGCGCACATCTCATCTCCGGCGTGCGATCCTACCCCGGCGACACCGGTTTGATCCGGCAGCTCAACCGGCTGTTATGCCATGATATCCAGGCCTCGGGATGGTTCATCACCCTTTTCTGGATGGAGATCGATCCGGCCCGTAAGCGGCTGACCTGGATTCGGGCTGGCCACGAACCCGCCCTGTTCTTTGACCCCGAGCGGGATCAATTCGATCGTCTCGAAGGCCAGGGGGTGCCCCTGGGGATCGATGCCGGGCAAAATTTTCAGGCCTACGCCAAGCAAGGCCTGGCGCCGGGCAGTATTGTGCTCATCGGAACCGACGGTTTGCATGAAACCCGCAATCCTTCCGGAGGCATGTATGGTGTCGATCGCCTCCGACAGGTCGTTCGCCAAAAACAGGATCTCGCGGCCGCAGAACTCAAGGATGCCATCCTCCAGTCCATCGAAGATTTCCGCGCCGACCGACCCCGGGACGACGATACCACCCTGGTCGTGGTCAAACTGAGACATAATGGTGCCCTGTCTTAAGGGAAGGTTGCCCAAAAAGGGGTCCGGCGCCCCTTGGTGAGGGGCGCATTGCCGAAGGCAGCGCATACCCTTTGCGCCCGGCGGACAAGCCCGCGGCATCCCTTTGCGGCGTGATCCGGCGCTTGCGGTGGCAGACTGACCGCGGCGCGCCGGAAGGCCTCAAACGTGTGAAAGATCCGGGTTCGCGCATCGTGAACCATCTCACGGCAAGCTGGTTGAACCCCTTGGATCGCGCAGGGAGGGTGTCAGCCCACCGAAAAAGGTCGGGTCTCACCGGCGCGCAAGCGATAACGGGTCGATGCCGGAAGCGGGCGGACGCCTTTAGAGCCCCTGCCGCGACCCGATTCAGAAAGTTGTTTAGGGAAGGACGGGCGCTGAGCCTTGCTCCGCCCAGGCCTCGGTTTGGACACGGCAGGCCCGCGGCTTCCGCACCGTTTCACACGGTCCGCTTGGATGGCCCTATGGTCTGAATGCCAAAATCAACTTGTCAAAGGGACGGTTTTGGGTGTAGCAAACGCAGGAGGTACCCCGCGATCATCAACGCTTTCCATTCCGGCCCCGTTTCCACCGGTGTTCGGTGGGGGTGTGCTGTAAGGAGACATGAATGGCCAAACCGCCGCCATCCGTGGTGAAACGGTCTGTATATTCCTGGATATTCGGCAGAAACACCAAGCTGCAACTGCTGGTCCTGGGGCTGATCGCGATCACGGTATTCGCCCGGGTCCTCCCCCTGGAGATGCAGAAGCGGATCGTCAATGAAGCGATTCGGTTGCAACAGGTGGACTTGCTGATCCGCTATTGCGCCATCTACCTGGTTTCCGTCGTCGCCGCCAGCGGCCTCAAATACCTGATCACGGTGCTGCAGGTCATGATCAGCCAGCGGACCCTGGCACAGATGCGCAAAGATTTGTTTGCGCATATCATCTCCCTCCCGATGGGTTTTTTCCGCAACACCCAGCCGGGCCTGGTGGTCTCTTCGCTCGTCTCCGAGTTGACCCTTCCGGCCAATTTCGTGGGGATGGCCATCGCCGTTCCGATTATCAATGTGTTGACCTTGGTGGCTTTTGCCGTCTATCTTTTTTTTCTCAATCCCTGGCTGGCCGCCCTTTCCCTCTCAATTTATCCGATCGTGGTTTTTCTCGTGCCGCTGCTTCAAAAACGCGTCAACCAGGCCAACAAGA
>JASFFM010000239.1:0-7044 GCA_050124295.1 Desulfobacterales bacterium
AAGGCACCCACGGCGTAACCGTCGCGACGGGCCTGCTGCAGCAACTGGATGGTGGGAACGAGCATAGGGTTTTCTATCCTGTCCAGTTAGCGATCTCGGTTCCGACGGGCCAGACGTTGCTGGATGTCGGCCAGGGCACTGTCCTCCCCCACGTTGCCCGGGAAGACGATATAGGCCATGCCAGGGTAACGGGTTTCTTTGCCCAGCTGCCAGGCGGGCACTCCGGGCAGCACCTGCCCCAGGACCTCGGCCCGCGCCACACCCAAGCCCCGGGTGGCCACGTCGCTGGAGGTGATGCCCCCCTTAGCCACGAGATAGCGCGGTTGATAATCTAACCCCTGAACGATACGGATCAGACTGTCGGAAACCCGCCGGCTGATGGCCAGGCTGTCCTTTTCGCCGGTTCCTGTTACCAGCTGGCGGCTGGTATAGACCACCGCATCCACGCCGCCTCCGATGGCACGGTTCATCGCGTCCGTGGCGCGCTGGATTTCGGTCTCATGATCGTTCTCCCTGAGAAGGCGATCCACGGCGATTTCGACCGCGGCCAGGTCTTTGTTGCGCAGCAATGCCGCTAATTGAGTGGAGGTCTTGGGCACGTAGGAGCCCACCACGAACAGCCCGCCATGGCGGTTGGCGACGGTCAACTCTTCGTATTGGAGAAGATCACGGGGCGCGATGCCGGCCCGCACGCGCACGAAGGAGGCCGCCGTGCGGAAGATAAACGCCTTGCCGGTTGACTCGGCTGCGAGGAGTCCGGCCACCAAGACCTCCAGATCCCGATAGTCGGCGGCGTTGGCGATGGTGTAGCTGTGGGGGGGGCGGTCGACGAGTTTGTGAGCAACCTTCAGGGGACCCCCCTGGCGAAGATCTTCCAGCGTGATAACATCGATCTGGTCCGCCGCCACGGCGTGCCGGCTCTTCTCCTCGATCCAGCGCGATAGATGGGAGTGGCGATAGCCGAAGACCGCATCCCGGGCATAGGGCGTTTGCGCTGCCGGAACGAGCCGGTCGCCCTCGGCGACGTAGTGGATATTACCGATGGTAAAGCGTCCGCCTTCCAGAAAAAATGGTACCAGAAGGCAGGGCAGCGAGGGCGTGCCGAGACCCTCCTTGAGGGCATCCACCTCACCGGGGAAATGGCCGCGCAGGGTGGAATCGCTGCGGCTGATCACTTCGAGGGCCGTTCCGGTTTGGCGGGATGCGCGGGCCAAATTCGCACCGATTTCGCGTCCCAGTTGGTTGGCCGCCTCGGCCGTCAGGCTGCGGGAATTGGTCAGGATATAAAATGCCCTTGCGCGGCCTTCCAACTCCCGGGCCAGGGCGGCGACTGACCAGGTGGTAAGCACCGGGACACCATGCACGGTCTGAGTCCCGGTGGGGTCGTCGTCTAAAACGACGACTTTGCGTCCGGAAGCCTTGATGCGGGCCTGGATATCGGCCAGCAGATCTTCCGGCCACTCCGGGGGCAGTCCGGTGAGGGTAGCGCTTTTGGAAAGGGTAGCTGACATTGGCTTGATTCGTAAGCTTTCGTCCAATGGGTCGTCATGCATTTCGAGCACCCTGCGTCTTGAAGGGCGCGCCGTTTACCGCAAGGCGAAGATGTTTTCTTCGATAAACTTCCAGGTGGCCAGATAATCCCCCCTTGCCATCAGCTTCGCGATTTGGCCGCCGTCAACTTCGCCCAGTTTGTCCCAGATTTTGTTGGTCAGACGGCTGTTGACCTCGAAGACGCCCCGGATATCCCAGCGGGTGGGGGAGGTGTCCGATGTCAGGTAATCGTTGTAACCGTACTTTCTGAGGTAGTAGAGAAACTCCACATATTCGAGGAAATGTTTGGTGCCGCAGAAGTAATCCCAGTCCCATTTACCGTCGTTGTCGTTGACGTGGATGTAGTATTTGTAGGGGCTTTCGGCCAGCATGACGACGGCCTCGGCCGGGTGCTCGTTGCCGTAGACCGAGTGGCCGAAGTCCAGGGTCACCCCCATGTCGTGATTGCCGATATCGTTGAGCAGGCAAAGAGTTTTGGCCGCCGAGTCGATGAAACAGCGCCCCCTGGTTTCACTGGGTTTATATTCGATAAAAAGTGGGATGTGGGTCTTGTAACCGCCGGCCGCCCCGAAACCGTCGACCAGATACTTCCAGGTGGTGGCGTAATCATACTGGAAGGAGAACTCGTAACCGTCGCCCAGCGGGCAGCAGGTCACTTTGTCGGCACCCACGCCTTCGGCGAAATCCTTGGAATCCTTGATGAACTGAACGGCTTTGGCGCGCACTTGCGGGTCGTGCGAGGTCAGCCCGCCATTGCGGAATTCGGGCTCGGCTTTGACGTTGACGTTGACCGCGGCCACTTTCAGGTTGAACTTGTCGAGAATGGTGCGGGTTTTGGACGGATCTTTGACTTCGTAGGGATATACGATTTCCACGCCGTCATAGCCTTCGATCTGGCTCATCAGTTTAAATTTGTCTTCCACCGCCAGTGGCACGTTATATTCGTGAAAGCGGTCTTTGGTCTGGGAAAGAAACCCGGTAATAATCCCCATTTTTAACATGTGGTCCTCCTTAAGGCGCAGGTATTCCCGCGGTGGCTGGTTGAAGATGGGAGGTTATGAATTGGTGGACCTGTATCCTTTCGGGCGCTCCTGGCGGGTTGGCATCGACCACGACCGCTCTCTTTTGCGGCCGGGCGCTAAGTGTGTCCCGATGGAAAACCTTCAGTTGAAAATGGACATATCCCATGGCTGCGATATCGATGAGACCTGCCCCCATCTGATCGGCAGAAAAGCGGTGTCCGGAGCGTGAAATGAGATAGGCTGGGGCAACTCCGATGGGCACACGCTTCATGACAGGTTATCTTTCCGATTTGTTTTCATTTCGAACCGTTTCAGTCGATTTCTTGCGGTTGAATAGGTTTTGCATGACACGGTCCTTGAGTCGGCGATACCAGTCGAACTGGCTGACGATCGTCAGAACGATGATCAGAAACAGAATCAGCGAAACCGGCCGTTGGAAGATGGGCATAAAACTGCCCTGGGAGACCATCAACGCCCGGCGAAGATTCTCGTCGGCCATGGGGCCCAGGATGACCCCGATGACCAGCGGCGCGATGGGGTAGCCCATCTCGGTCAGGAAATAGCAGATGATGCCCACGGGCAGCATGAGGTAGAGATTGAAAATATTCAGTCCCAAGGAATAGGAGCCGATGATGCACAGCACGCCGATAATGGGCATGAAAATCTGGGTCGGAATGCGCAGTACCTTGACGACCTGTTTGGCCAGCAGTAGACCGGTGACGAACATG
This sequence comes from Desulfobacterales bacterium, assembly GCA_050124295.1. Classification (GTDB taxonomy): domain Bacteria; phylum Desulfobacterota; class Desulfobacteria; order Desulfobacterales; family UBA5852; genus JABZFP01. Next base: position 3,302 of record JASFFM010000239.1, read on the forward strand.
GCCATGGAGGCCAGCAGTAAAATGGCGGCGACTTCCATGATGAAGGTCGGGTGTTCGAAGGTGATCATCGGGCCGGGCGTCACTCCGTGGAGCATGAGCGCCCCCAGCAGCATGGCCGCCGGCGGGCTGCCCGGAATGCCAAGATTGAGCAGGGGAATCATGGCCCCGCCCACACAGGCATTGTTGGCTGTTTCGCTGGCCAGAACGGCCTTGAGTTCCCCTTTGCCGAAGGTTTCCGGGTGCTTGGATGTGTTCTTGGCGGTGCCGTAGGAAACCCAACCGGCAATGTCTTCGCCGATGCCGGGTACGGCGCCGATACCCACGCCAATCAGGGCGGAACGGATAATGGCCGGGATGTTGCGGACGACCGTGCCGATTTCCGGAATGATGCGCTGCAATTTCTGGGTTTCACCGATCTGAAAGCGGTCTTTCAGCACCTGGATGATCTGGGGGATTCCGAAGGCGCCAATCAATACCGGCACGACCTCGACCCCGCTGTCCAGCTCGGGAATTCCGAAGGTAAACCGGGGATAGAACTGGAGCAGGTCGCGTCCCACGCATGCCAGAAACAGTCCCAGGAAGCCGGCGATCCAGCCTTTGATGACCAGGTCTGGACTGGTCAGGGTGCCGCTGATCAGAATCCCGAAAAAGGCCAGCAGAAAGAACTCGAACGAAGTGAACTGCAAGGCGAAGTGTGAAATAATGGGGGAAATACTGACCACGAACAGCATGCTGATGGTCGTGCCGATGGCCGAAGAGGTCGTCGTGAGGCCGATGGCCCGCCCGCCCTCTCCTTTGCATGCCAGGGGGTAGCCGTCTAGAGCGGTAGCCGCCGCCGCTGCCGTGCCGGGGATATTGATAAGGATAGAAGCATAGGACCCACCATAGGTGCCGCCCACATAGATCGCCAGCAAACATATCATGGCCATGGAGGTATCCATGCCGTAGGTCAAGGCCGTTAAAAGGGCAACCCCCAGGGTTGACGTCAATCCCGGCATGGCCCCGAAAATTATACCCATCAGCACGGCGCCGAAGAGAATGGCGATGTTGACGGGATCCGAGGCAAGGTGGAAGACAATGCCGAAGAAAGCCCCGATACGTTCGAATAGCATCATGGAATTAGGCTCTCCCGCCCTTTCAGACTAAAAATCCCAGTACCAGATGGCATCCAACACCGCCACTACCATACCTTCGCTCGGCATGGGAACCAGGAGAAAATACTTGAAGATCGGCCCGATCGTAAAAGGGGCCACCACCGCCAGGATTACGGCGGTACGGTATTTTTTACGCAACGGTGGGATGTTGCGAATCAACGTCCAGACATAGATCATATAGGCGATAATGAAGGCCAGGGTGAGCCAGTCACCGGGATAGGGAAGGGCGGTGGCCAGGGTTTGCGACAACCCCAGGGAGAAGAAAACGAGGAGAGCGGCGGTACCGATAAGATAGAAATAAAGCAGTTTTTTTAACAGATGGTCGTCGTCAAAATAGAACATGGTGATGAAGACGATCAAAAACAGGATGGCGCCTAAAAAAAAATCAACCCGCGGAATGTTGAGGAAGACGAAGCTGACAAACAAGGCGGCCATGGCATAGAAGCGGAAAACCGGTGGTGTTTTAAGATAGCGGGCCAGATCGGAACTGCCCAGCCATTGTATGACCTCCCGCAGGCCCCTGACGCCCACGGTTTTAATGGCACGGCGCACGAGCATGATCCCCAGCAGGGCGATCATGGCCCCCACGAACAGGGGAAACAGGGCCGGGGAAACATACCAGACATTCTGCACGCCTCCCCAGGAGTCTTTCATTGGCATTTTAAGGCCCTGGCTGATGATCCACAGGCCGAAAAGCACGATAACGCCGCCGGAGAAAATATCTGCTTTGCGGAGCTTATCCTTTTCCATCATGATGAACGATCCTCATATCACACCGTGTTAACCGCCCGGATCCAGCAGGGGTGATCCGGGCGGCCGGTGCGGACGTCTGCCGCACCAGCGGGCGTCCGCACGTGGTCCTTGCTGCTAGGGTTTGGGAATGCCCAGCTTGGCCGGGTCGACCGTGGCGGCACCCAGTTCCCATAAGGTCCAGGCGAAGTTGGATTCCAATGCTGCGAAGACCGCGTTCGCCTCTGCTCCGGATTTGCCCGAAAGCAGGTAGTAGTTTTCCTTGGCCCAGGTTTGTACCTTGTCCGTGGCCATGGCCTTGTTGAACGCATCCACGAGGACCATCTTGGCCTCTTCGGGAGCGTCGGCCGGAACGGCAAATCCGATGGCCTGGGAAATCGGCAGATATTCAGACAGTCCGGGATAGTCATCGAAGGTACTGGGGATCGTTCCCAGGCCTTGCACATCAAAGGAATCCGGGATCAGCATGCCCAGGGCACGCAGCTTGCCGCCGCGCAGAAGCTGCTGCTGCTCGGCCAGGGAGGTGACCACCACGGATACTTCGCCGGTCATGGCCGCATTCTGGGACGGTGCTGAACCTTTGTAAGGAATGAAGTTGAACTTGGCGCCGGAACCTTTTTCCACGGCCAGCAGATTCAGGTGATGAATGGAGCCGGCCCCACTGGCAGCCGCCTTGATGCTTTTGGGATTGGCTTTGGCCGCTTCAATCAGGTCTTTGAGGGTTTTGTAGGGGGTATCCGGGGTAACCGAGATGATGTCCGGAGAACCGCCGACGATGAAGGTGTCCCATACGTTGAACTTTTTGTCCCAGCCGCCTTGCACACCGGCGGTGACATTGGATTCGGACAGGCCGCACAGGGTGTAGCCGTCATGGGGTTTGCTAAACGCATGGCTCATCCCCACCGAACCTGCCACTCCACCGGTTTTGTTGATGACGTTGACGTTGACGCCCAGAAATTTCGACATTTCAGCATGGATAATGCGATTGCAGGTGTCGGTTCCACCGCCGGCGCCCCATACCACTACGGCCGTGACGTTACGTTTGGGGAAGCCTTTGTCTGCATAGGCACCCGCCGCCAGGGCGATGGCCATGAGTACAACCAAACCAATGAGCATGAGTTTTTTCATTGCCCGTTCCTCCTCCCAATAGATGATGGTTGATGATGGTGTCCTGCAACAAACGAACCGCAGACCGTGGCTGTCCGGGATGATCGCAAGACGATCAGGCCCTGGATTGGCTGCGGTCTGTCGATACTCCGTCCGTGTTATCCCCCCTTTCCTTCCGCTCGGCGATCAGTGCCAGATCACGTCAGCTGTTCGCGATCTGTCAGACTGATCGAAGTTTCGCGATGCCCTCGGTGAGTGACGCCGCAGATTTTTTAAAATGACTGCGCATCAGGTCTTCTGCCGCTTCCGGGTCTCTCTCGCAGATGGCCTCGATGACCGCCAGGTGTTCGGCCAGAGTTTCATTGGGAGAGCGCACCAGCCCTTCCGAGGCAACCACCTGGTAACTGAAGCTGATGATATTGTAGGTTTCCAGAATACTGCGCAGAAATTCCTTGGCACCGATCTGGATAACGAAATTGTGAAACGCGCGGTCTTCCTGGGAGTAGCTGCGATAGTCTATGATTTCTTTCATCTGCTTGAAGGGATGGAAAAACTCCTGCAGCCGGTCGATTTGAGCGTCGGTGACCTGGCCGGCCGCGCGCCGGGCGGCCAAACCTTCGAGAACTTCACGCAGCTCGAAAATGGACACCATCTCCTGAATTTTGAAGAGGCGCACGAAAAATCCACGGCGGGGCTTGGATTCCACCAGTTTTTCGTGTTCCAGGAATTTGA
>JASFFM010000240.1:0-7037 GCA_050124295.1 Desulfobacterales bacterium
ATCGACAAGGCTTAGTGGGTTGATCAATTTATAGGTAGTGATCTGGGGTGTTATCCCCCTGGTGGTTTATGGAAAGTACCTGATTTTAAGTGTTGAGAAATGGTGGAGGCGGCGGGAGTCGAACCCGCGTCCGAAAACATTCCACATGGGCATCTACATGCTTATCCCGAATTTTGCGTGTCAGCCTTCAGGGCCCTTCCGGGCCAGGTCCCCTCAAGCTTATCCTGATTAGGGTTTCGCGCGTGTCCCATCAGGCAGAGACAGTTGCTATCCCGCTAGTCGACGCCCTTTCCAAACCCGCAGGAGTAGTTTGGAAGGACGGTAGCTTATGCCGCTACGGCGTAGTTATAATCGTCTGCGATTATATTTAGTTTCCCGTCGTTTTACGAGCGGACAGGAAAGCTCGACATGCAGCCGATGCTTCTTTGCCCCCGTCGAACCCGTTTCGCCCCCATTTTCTCAAAGAACCTCACCGCCCGAGGCGGTGGTGCATCCCATGCCGGGCATGCGATGCGGAAACCGTCTGTAGCACAGGATTTCCGCCGGCACAAGTGTTCATGCCTGTACAAAACATAAGCGTAAAGCATGAATTGTCAATGATTATAATAGTTTTGGTTTTTTCTGGGTACAATAAGCTGGCGTTTCCGGCGTGAGGATCTTCCCCCTTCGTCGACAAAATTTATAAATGAATCGTCTTACCAGGCAGTTGAATGACCAGGACGGTTTGCCTGCCGCAGCAGTCCGGTGCGTTCCCCGGAAAGGAGTCCCCGGACGGTTTCAGGAGTGCTCCCGGAAAGAGCCCCTTCTGGAAGCTGTCGCAGTGAGGCGATGGGTCCCGACACCGGGGATGCATCGCACGATGACAGGGGGTGGTGGCCCCATCGCAGACAGGCCTGGAATGATGGGTCGAGGGTCTGCCATTGGTTTGGCAGACCCTTTTATATAATGATCTATCTCAAGAATCATGAAATTGCCCTTGCCGGTGTTGGCTGCAGGCGGCCCACCTCGCCCATCATCGCGCATTTCGGTGTGTTGCGAGCCGGCGCAAAATGCCCACACACAGCGTGTATGCTCCGCTTTCTTGCCGTCGCACGCCTTGCCGGAAACGCTAATCTTAATTTGGGGACAGGCTACAGGCAAGGCGCGTCCGCGCCTGAAGATCAGCGATGCCCCCGGCTGGCCTGGACATAGGAACTGAACATCATACCGGTCGTGCCTGGCGGCAGGGGCAGGGTGGTCTCGAAGCTGCTGGGGTTCCTGATATTGGACGAAGATTTGCCTGATGCAAGCACGATTTTTCGCTGGAGAACCTTGCCGGTATCGTCCAGGAAGTTGGCATAGATGTTCATCTTGCGGCCCCCATAGCGTACACTGCTGATTCCCCCCTTGAGATCGATGTCGCCGGTAAGGTCCGTCTTGAGCTGGTAGGTGTAACCCACGGTAAGATCACCGGTATCGTATTGACCCTGGTGCGGCCCGCCCGTCTGGAGGGCAATGCGCTTTTCGGCTGGTACCGGCGGCACCTCGGGCGGTTGGCCGCTGCTCTGGCAGGCGGCCAGTAAGATCGTCAGCATCGTGGTGACGATCAGGCCACGGATAAGGCGCTGGATGGGATGGATGGATTGCATGGTAACCCCCTTGGTGTCGTCGCTGGGTATCGGGAATGCCACACGGCGGGCACCCGGAATGGTTTACAGTCCTAATTTAATCGTGATCGTGCCTGGTGCAATAGGCTGCAGCGAAGGGGGGGCATGGAAAGGGGATTTCGATCGTCGGTGAGGTGATTGCGCCCGAAGCGCTTCGCCGGATCGCCAGCGGCAATCAACAGCCTGTTTAGGGTGCCACGAAGACAAGCTTGCCGGGGCAGGGCGGCGAGGGGGGGCGGAAGACGTCCTTGCGCCGGCATCTACTTGTAGCGACGCAGCGCCCGATCCAGGTCCCGCTGCTCGTCCCGGCGGCGGATGGTCTCGCGCTTGTCGTGTCGCTTTTTGCCCCGGGCCAGGGCGATCTGGATCTTGGCCTTGCCTTTTTTGAAATAGACCCGCAGGGGGATCAGGCTGAAGCCCATCTCGTTGACCTTGCCGTAGAGCTTCTTGATCTCGTACTTGTGCAGCAGCAGCTTGCGCTGGCGGCGCGGCTCGTGGTTGTTGTAGTAGGCAAAGGGGTAGGGCCCGATGTGCATGTTGAGAACCCAGACTTCGCCGTTGATAATGCGGGCATAGCTGTCTTTGAGGTTGCAGCGCCCCCGCCGGAGGGATTTGACCTCGGTGCCCCGCAAGACCATGCCGGCTTCGAACTTGTCTTCGATGTGGTAGTCGTAGCGGGCCTTGCGGTTTTCAGCGATGATTTTGATGCCGTTGGTGCTCATCGGGTGCGGGACCTGTGGCCTTATTCCTGTTTGATCACCAGGCCGTTGTCGAGATGATCGCTGAAGCGCTCCCGGGCCATTTGGTTGATCTTTTTGGCGCTGGTCAGATCGCCGATTTCCTTGACGAATTTACGGGCGTCGAGGACGGACAACCCGCGCGCCATGCGTTTGACCACCGGGATGGCGTGGGGATTCATGCTCAACTCGGTGATCCCCAGCCCCAGCAGGATGGGGACATAAATCGGCTCTCCGGCCATCTCGCCGCACATGGCAATACGGATTTTTTTGCGCTGGGCCACATCGGCCACGTGCTTCAACATGCGGATGATGGCCGGATTCAGCGGATCGTAGAGGTAGGCCACATGACGGTTGCCGCGGTCGATGGCCAGCGAATATTGGATCAGATCGTTGGTGCCGATGCTGAAGAAATCACACATATCGGCCAGCTGGTCGGCCATGACCACGGCCGAGGGAACCTCGATCATGACACCGACTTCGATGTCCGGATTGTGCTCCAGCCCCTCGGCCGCCAGTGATTCGGCGGCCTCGCTCAGCATTTGCCGGGCTTCGCTCAGCTCGTCGCAGCCTGTGATCATCGGAAAGAGAATGCGCACGTTGCCGCGGGCCGCGGCCCGCAGGATGGCCCGCAGCTGGGTGCGGAAGACATCCGGGTTTTGCAGGCAGTAACGAATGGCCCGCAAGCCCAGCACGGGGTTGACCTCGTTGCTGCTGCCGGCATAGCCCAGGGCCTTGTCGCCATTAATGTCCAGGGTGCGGATCGTGACCGGGTTGGGCGCCATGACCTCCACCACGTCCTGGTATTTATCGAAAAGCTGGTCTTCGCTGGGAAATTCCGTGCGGCCCATGTACTGGAATTCGCTTCGGTAGAGGCCGATGCCGTCGCCGCCGTTGTCGATGACCGAAACGACCTCCTCGGGCAGTTCGATATTGCCCTGCACCTTGAGGATCTGGCCGTCGGCCGTGCGGGCCGGGAGGTGGCTTTCGCGATTGATCAGGGCCCGGTAGGCCTGATAGCGCGCCTGCCGCTCCTCGTAGTCCACGAGGGTCTGGTCGTCGGGGTTGATGATCACTTCCCCGTCGTTGCCGTCCACGATCAGGATGTCGTCGTTGCGGATCAGGGACGTGGCATTCACCAGGCCCAGCACGGCCGGAATATCCAGCGTACGGGCAATGATACCGGTATGGGATGTTTTCCCGCCCACATCGGTGAGAAATCCCTTGATGCGCTCCAATTGAATCTGGCTGGTGTCGGCCGGTGACAGGTCACGGGCCACGAGGATGACCCGCTTGTCGATATCGGAGATCTTTACGTGCTCCGCCCCGGTCAGGTGAAGCATGATGCGGTCCGACACGTGGATGACATCCGCCACCCGCTCCTTGAGATAGGCGTCCTCCATGCTCTGGAACATGCTCTTGATCTGGCCCACGACGGTCTTGAGGGCCCATTCCGCATTGACCTTGTCATTTTCGATGGCATCGATCGTGCGCCCGAAGAGCATCTTGTCTTCGAACATCAGAAGGTGGGTTTCCAGGATATTGGTCTGGTACTGCAGGTCTTCGGGCATGCCGCTGATGGTCTGGCGCAGGTCGTCCTGGGCCTCGATAACGGCTTTTTTGAAGCGGTTGATTTCGTTGGCCGTACGGTCGGGGTTGATGAAGTATTTGGGGACGACTTTGACCCCCTCACGGTCCACCAGATAAGCTTTGCCGATACAAATTCCGGGCGAGGCGCCGATCCCTGTTAACTTTAATTCGCTGGCTTCGGTTGGCAGCATGGCCGCTTATTCTCCAAACCCGGCTTCCACCAGGTCGATGATCTGATTCAGGATCGATCGATCGTTCGGGTTTTCGATACGAACCACAATTTCCGTTCCTTTAGGACAGCCCAATGCCAGGAGGTCGAGGATGTTGGCCGCTTCGACTTTCTCCGTATCCTTGACGATCCAAACCTTGTGCTTGGCATTCCGGGCCACTTCCGCTATCTTGGCGGCGGACCGCGCGTGCAGGCCAAGCTCGTTGACGATCGTCACGGGACGATGCAGATCGGGTGCCGCGTATTTCATGGGCAATCGGGCTTCTACGCCGTTGGTCATTAGAACCCATCGCCAAAATGTTTTTGGCCCGCGATGGGCCTTGAAGTCTCGTTTCAAGTCCGCGCCAACTTGGCCTCAGCCTGCGGTCGGCACCCACCGCCGAGCATCCGATCGGATGGGAACTCCCGCTTTTGGACAAGCCTCGACTTGACCTCGATGGCGAACGCAAACCCTCATTTGGAGATGGGTACCAGAAAAACATACTTCCTTATCTTAAACAAATCTTTTTCGCAATATCGCATTCCCTTCAGGGGAGCAAAAAACGACGCGCCGGGCCGGGTCGCACCGCCCGCCGGCCTGCGCGGACAACCAGGAAAGGATGAGGCATGGAAAAGCAGTTCGTGATCGACGACTTGAAGCTTGGAGAGTCCTGGCGCCTGTTCCGGATCATGGGGGAATTCGTGGAAGGGGTCGAGAAACTGCACGACCTGGGACCGGCCGTGAGCATCTTCGGTTCGGCCCGCACCGCGCCGGAGGATCCGGCCTACCGCAAAGCGGTGGACACGGCCGCGCAATTCGCCCGGGAAAACTTCGCCGTGATCACCGGCGGCGGGGGCGGTATCATGGAAGCCGCCAACAAGGGCGCTGCCGAAGCGGGCGGCGTCTCGGTGGGGCTCAACATCAATCTGCCGTTTGAACAAAAGCCCAACCCCTATGCCAACATCCAGATCCAGTTCCATTATTTCTTCATTCGCAAGGTCATGTTCGTCAAATACGCCATGGCCTACATCATCATGCCGGGCGGATTCGGCACCCTGGATGAGTTGTTCGAGGCGATCACCCTCATCCAGACCCACCGTCTTCGCCCCCTGCCGGTTATTCTGGTGGACTCCGCCTACTGGGGCGGGCTGATCGACTGGATCAAGGCCCGCCTGCTGAACCATAAACTGATTTCCCCGGAGGATATCGACATTCTGCAAGTGATCGACGACCCGCAGGAGGTGGTCAAGGCGGTCAAAAAGGTGGTCATCCTGTAGATCTCGATGCGCATCGAAACGGATGGCGTCCACGACACCGGCCTGCCGACGCCCTTGCCGAGGGGCCTGGCATGCGCCTAAACTAACGGCCGGTCGGTTGGGATGGGGGGTATCGAAACGGTATTCGATGGATCCTTTGGAGAAATTAATGTAAGTAATTACAGGGGTATATTTGCGATTTAGATTTGTCGAAAAATTGCTTGACCAAACGACAAATAAAATATAGAGAGTTGTATACCAAATGAATGATATTCAGAGTGACCGCTAGATCATTTGCTGGTGGTGCACCTTAGCGGGAATGACCCCCCCACGATATGGCTTCCCAAAATACGCTAAGCTGGGCCGGCCCATCAGCAAAGGTGGTATGCGTGCAAGCAATCTTCCTGCGGGTTGACGCGTGTCTTAACAAACCCTGATGAATTCGACAAGCCTGGATTTTAATCGGGGTTTTCTGTATTTCAGGAGAGCGCGCAAGCAGCGTTTGGCCGCATGACCCATTGGGGTGGCGCAAGGCAGACCGTTACGGATCGAAAGGTCTATGGGAAACAAACCACATCGCCCTCAGGATGTATTAAAAATCGCCTCGGTTACATTGGATTTCGGTGGATTGCGGGCCCTCTCCAATGTCGACATCACGATCGAGCCGGGCCTGATTACATCGGTGATCGGGCCCAACGGGGCCGGCAAGACGAGTCTGCTGAATTGTATTTCCGGTTTCTATCACCCCACCCGGGGGGAGATTCATTTCGGCAAGCGCCGGCTGACCCAGGCCTCGCCCCATCAGGTATCCAACCTGGGGATCTCCCGGGCTTTCCAGAACATCGAACTGTTCAGCGGGATGACCGTCCTCGACAATCTCATGCTGGCCCGCCATCAGAAGCTGCGCTACAACTTCTTCCAGGCCGTGGTGTTTCGCGGCCCGGCATCCCGCATGGAAGCCGAAAACCGCGGTACCGTAGAGGACATCATTGATTTCATGGAGTTGGAACCCTATCGCAAAAGCACCGTGGGCAGCCTCAGCTATGGGGTCCAAAAGCGTGTCGAGGTGGCCCGGGCGCTGACCATGGGGCCCCAGATCCTGCTACTGGACGAACCCATGGCGGGCATGAATATCGAAGAGAAGGAAGACATGGTGCGCTTCATTATGGACATCCAGAAGGAGCGCGAGATCACCGTCGTACTGGTGGAGCACGACCTCGGGGTGGTGATGGATATTTCCGACCGCATCTACGTCCTCGATTTCGGCCAGTTGATCGGTTCCGGACGACCGGAGGAGGTGGCGGTTGATCCGAAGGTAATTGAAGCTTATATCGGCGAAGAATAACGTCGGGCTCGCCATTGGCCCCATCGCGGCGTTGCCCGGCCTTCATCGTCGCTGCAGCGTACCGGGGTACGCTTCACTCCTCCGAACTTGGGCGCCTTGCGCTTGAACCAATGGCGAACCCGACGGACGGTGGAAACGGTGTGAGACGGTACCTTGTGGATGCATGACGGACATGTGGCAGGCCCCATCGCGGCGTTGCCCGGCCTTCATCGTCGCTGCAGCGTACCGGGGTACGCTTCACTCCTCCGAACTTG
>JASFFM010000241.1:0-6995 GCA_050124295.1 Desulfobacterales bacterium
TTTCAAGCCGGCTGGCAACACACGAATCTCCCCTATGTTCGTCCAGCAAGGGTCGATTTTGTTTCCGGACAAGGCCACCGCAATCCGGCGACCGCAGGCGTGGCGGACACGACGGCGAGGATCGCCAGGAAGCTAGAACGCCGCCCAGGATCGAAAGATGCCCTTTCTGGATAAACGTCGATTAAACGCCGATGATATCGCATATAACCGTAATCAGAGCATCCGCCACGATAACATAGACGATACCGGTCACCACTGCCCGGGTGGCCGCCTCCCCCACGGCGGTGGCACTACGCCCGCTCTGCATACCCCGCAGGCAACCGGCCAGGGCCACGATGATGCCGAAGATAGCGCTTTTAAAAAGGCCCACCATGAAATGATGCAAGGCCACGGCATTTTGGGTTTGCACCAGATATTGTTTGAAGGGTAACTCCAATAGGCTGACACCCACAATAAAACCACCGGCGATCCCCATCAAATTGGCATACAGGCACAGCAGCGGCATCATCAATACCAGGGCCAGCATCCGGGGCAGCACCAGATACTCGATGGGGGAGATTCCCATGGTCACCAGGGCATCGATTTCTTCATTGACCTGCATCGTGCCCAGTTGGGCGGCAAAGGCCGCGCCGGTGCGCCCGGCCATGATGACCGCTGCCATCATGGCGCCCATTTCGCGGGCCATCCCCAAGCCCACCAGATTGGCCACGTAAATCTGGGCGCCGAACATTTTCAGTTGGACCGCACCCACAAAAGCCAGGATCAGCCCTACGAGAATACTGATCAAGGAAACGATGGGCAGCGCCCGCGCCCCACAATCCTGAACCAGGTTCCCAAAATCGCGCATCGGAAATCGGGCCCGGCCGACCGCCAGACGCCCCAGGGCGGTGATCACTTCTCCCAGAAAGGCCAGCATGTCTCGGGAGGCTTGGAGGTAGGCCACGGTCGCCGCCCCGATCCGGGCCAAACGCCCCGGGCGAGGTCCGTCACGCCGGGCGCCTTGCCTTTCGGGGACGACCATCGCCAGTTTGAGCAGACGGCGCGCGCCCTCCGGCAAGCCATCAACCTCGATGGCAATCGATCGATCCTGGCAGTAGCCTCCCAACTTGAGCAGAAAGGTTAAAAATCCGCTGTCCCAATCCGTCAAGGCCTGGCTGTCAAAGCGCATGCCGGCGTGTGGGCCGCGTTTTTCAATCGCCGCCACAAGCTGGTCAAATGCTGGGATGTCGGCGTAGATCAACCAGTCACCCTCGAAGCACACGACGAGGGGCTTGCCGAAATCGTGCCGGACATGGACCTGCGCTGGTCGTTGGGCGTCTTTCATAAAGATGTTCGGGCTATCCTGGGATGGCTCTGGCCGTCCTTGGGCAGTTCAGCATGTTTATCGCCGTGTGGCTTTTTTCCAATTGAGCCCCTAAAGGATCTGATCCGCCGGGACAATCCGCCCCCAACAATAGCCTCCGCCCCGCCTGGACCGGCCAATCGATTATTGCAGAGGCCGATCATGGAAAGCAAACCGCACGCTGGGGTTTTAAAATTGGTAGGACAATCCCAGCATCACCATGTTTAACCCCGGATTGTCTTCGTACAGGCCAGCATTGGACATATGCTGCACCCCGACACTGGCGTTCAGATTCTCCAGGAGCCGATAATGCAGGCGGATATGGTGGGTGAACTGCACCGGACCGCCGAAGTCTTCGTCACCGAATTTCTCTCGGCTGAGCAGGGTCAGGGCCGATCCGGCCCGCAGTTCCAATGGGCCGTGGCCCTGGGCGGGGCTAAAAACGAATTGGAATCCCAGCGAACCGACCCAGCCGCTGTCACCGCCACCTTTGAGAACCCCCGCGGCGGTTGTCAGCTTGGTGTCCACCTGAACCCTCCGGCCCCACCGCCAGCGCCAGGGCAGACCATAATTGGCAACCACGTCGTATTGGTTGAAAGATTCCTCATCGTCGTTGTAGCTCCAGCCGCCCTGCGCACCAACCGTCCAAGCACCCGGGGCGGCACAGGCTTGCCCGTGCAGCAGATGCGTCCCGACCAAAAACAGAAACATACCCGCCACAAGCATCGCATGGGAAATGGGCCGCATTTGGGCCTACCTTTCGGTATGAGATATGGTTGGCAATCGGGGCCACATACGCAAAGCAGGTCGCGGACGCTCGCGGCTGCGCGCCTGCCGAAGGTTTGCATATCATAGAAAGGCCAGTGGCAAAACCCTGGATGGTCTTGGGAAATGATTTCTTTGGGCTGTCCGCGACTGCGGATCGCCTGGTCTGGCAGGAGGTCGGGTTGCCGGCGCTCCCCGATCCAGGGGAGATAACCGGGTGTCATCGATTGGCGTTGGCAGCCATTCATCCGCTGCTTCAAGCTTTGGGAACACCAATCGCACCCTTGCCGGTCTGCTTGATATGAAACATGGCCTGATCCGCCAGTGCCAGCAAATCCTCGCGGCTGTCGGTATCGTCGGGAAAGGTGGCCAGGCCGAAACTGGCCCCCAGGTGCACCTGGTGGCCCGCTTTGGTCAGATAGGTTGTCTGCTGCATGCGGGCGCGAATTTGTTTTAATTTTTCGGTGGCATGCACCTTGTCAAAGCCGGGGAGCACAACGACAAATTCATCGCCGCCATAGGCCACCCCGAAGCAAGGCCGTTGCAGACAGCTTTTGATGGTCTGGGCGACTTCTTTGAGCGCCTGGCTTCCGTTGAGATGGCCAAAGGTGTCCACCACATGCTTGAAATTGTCCATATCCATGAAAACCAGCGAAAAGGGTTTGCCGGTCAATCGACTCTCTTCGATAATTTGATCGAGTTTCTGATAAAGGTATCGGGTATTGTATAGCCCGGTCAAATTGTTGTGGATCGAAAGATTGCGGAATTTTTTGCGGTCCCGGCGCAACTCTTTCTCCAGGGTTTTGCGCTTGGTATTATCGATCAGAATGCCTTCCAGAAAAGCCTCGCCGGTATCATCTTGGACATAGCGAATATTCGCCAATATCCACACGGGTCGCCCATCTTTGCGCTTGAGCCGCAATTCATGATTGACGAGCCGACCCTTTTTTTGCACCGCCTTGATCAGTTCGGCGCGCTCCTGGGGATGGAAATAAAACTGATAAGCGCCTTTTTTAAGCGCAAGGACTTCTTCGATGGAATCATAGCCTAAAATCGTTGCAAAAGATGGGTTCACGCGGATGAGGCCGCCATCCAAACGGCTTTGAAACATCCCCTGCACCGCATGCTGATACATGCTGCGGTACTGCTGCTCGGCCTTCCTCAATTCTTCCTGAGCGGCTTTCAAATCGGTCAGATCGGTGAGGGAGTACATAAACCCGGAGATTTTGTCCTGGGCATCTTTGATCGTGCTGCGGCTGAAAAGCATTGGAATACGGCGATTTTCACTGGCCCGCAGCAGTGCTTCAAAGCTGAAATGGTCTGGACTGGCGGAGTAAAACTTCACCGAGGTATCAATATAAAATTCATCGGCGCGATGACCGATCAAATCTTCATTGCGGTAGCCCGAGATCGTCAAAAGCGCATTGTTCACCTCGGTGATGATGCGATCGGCGTCCACCAGTATAAACGCTTCAAACCGCCTGTCGAGAAAATGGCGGTATTTGTCTTCCGCTTGTTTGCGCCGGGTAATATCGGTCAGGAACCACAAAGCGGCCGGCTGGCTGCTCCATGAAAAAAGCGCTATTTTCAATTCCACCCAGATCGTCTGGCCATCTTGGTTGATAATCCTAAAAGCGCGCTCCGGCTGGAAGTCGCGGCCGGCAAGTTCATTTTCATCATGCTGCGCCACCATGGCCTGATCGGCTTGATGAATAAACCGCAGCAGGGGCCGGTGCGTCAATAGCGCTTGAGAATACCCGAAAAGACGTTCGGCTTTGGGATTGGCATACTGAAAAGATCCGTTTTGGGCCACCAAAATGGCCTCGTCGGCGTTTTCGACCAGGCTGCGGTATCTCGTTTCCCTAAGTCGCAGGTCGGCGATCAAGGCCCGACATTCCCTGAGTTCTTCGCGCAGGGCATCCACCTGCTGCTTCAAATGGTTTACGGGAAGAAAAGCTTCCATTGGTCGGCCGTCTCGTTTCAAGAGCATCATTGAGCCCTAAATCAATCCAGGGTCGCAACGTTTACGGCATTCACCGGTCTGGACGGGGGGTTAACCATACCCACGGGCGGCGTCGATTAGCGAATTTTGTGCAGTTTGAATTTGAACCGTCCCCCGCATTGATGGTAGCCGTCCGACCAACTCCAGACGGACTGCCCCTCGCCCTTTTCATCATCCGTGAAAACGATATCGACCATCTCGGTCACATAGCCGCCGTCCTCATTGTAGGCGCCATTCACGTAGATTTTTTGCGGCCTCTGGGGGTTGATAACTCCTTTGTAAGGCCGTTGAACGACATTATCCATGATCATAATATCACCGTCCTTATGGACGATGGTCAGTTTGTAGTCGCCGGGCTCAGCCTTGCCTAAATTTTCACAGCGGTTCTTCGATTCGGTGATGGTTCCCAACCACTGGCCACTATAGTTCCCGGCAGACACGCTTACAGGTTGTATCAGCAACAGACCGATCAAGATAATCCATAATCTTGTCTTCACGATGGAGATCCTTTTCTGACAGTTTCGTCGATAATTAGACAATCAGTGCTTTTCAGGTACCTCGGGCGGCGGCAATTGAACCAATCTTGACTTCCAGAAAAAGGCAACCAAGGCCACAACCCCGGCACCGACACCTACGCTGGTGGCAATATTCATGGGAAGTTGGAACCCGATGCCCGAATTAAAGATAAAGGTGGTCACCACCACTGTCATGAAGGTCGCGGGAATTGTCGCCACCCAGTGAAACTTGCGTTTTCTCACAAGATACATGGCGGCGGTCCAGAGGACGACCGTGGCCAGGGTCTGGTTGGCCCACCCGAAATAGCGCCAGATGAGCCCGAAGTCGGAAAGCGAGATCAAAAAGCCCACCGCAAAGAGGGGCAGGGCAATGATAAGCCGTTTGAGGTTCTCTTTCTGCGAAAGCCTGAAGATGTCGGCGATGATCAGGCGTGCGCTGCGAAAGGCGGTATCACCGGAGGTGATCGGCAGCACCACCACGCCGATGATGGCCAGCAAGCCGCCAAACTTGCCCAAAAGCGTTGTGGATACCTGGTTGACCACCAAACCCGGCCCCCCTTCGGCAAGGGCCTTGTTCAGCATTTCCGGGCTACGAAAAAAGGAGATGGCCAGGGTGGCCCAGATCAGGGCGATGACCCCCTCGGCGATCATCGATCCGTAGAATACGCTGCGGCCGTATTTTTCATTGGGCAGGCAGCGGGCCATCATGGGTGCCTGGGTGGCGTGGAACCCGCTGACCGCGCCGCAGGCAATCGTGATAAACATCAGGGGCCAAAGGGGCAGGCCCTGGGGGTTCACGTTTTGGAATGTTTGCTGAGGGAAGAATTCGTAGCCTTTGACGATCAGCATGACCATGGTACCGACTGCCATGAAGATCAGTACGGCGCCGAAAACCGGGTAGATACGGCCAATGATCTTGTCCACCGGAAGAATAGTGGCCAGAAAATAATAACCGATAATGATGCCAATCAGCAGCTTGAGATCGATGCCGGTCATATTCTGCAAAAGGGCGGCCGGGCCAAGAAAAAAGACAACCCCCACTAAAACGAGCAAAATGACCGAAAACCCCCGCATGAATTGCATGAAACCATTGCCCAGGTTGCGGCCCACCACATCCGGGATACTCTCCCCCCCATGGCGAACCGAGAGCATACCGGAGAAATAATCGTGCACCGCCCCGGCAAAAATACAACCCAATACAATCCAGATCAGAGCCACAGGCCCGTAAAGGGCGCCTAAAATCGGCCCGTAAATCGGCCCCAGGCCGGCAATATTGAGCAGTTGAATGAGAAATATCTTCCAGGTCGGCAGCATGACATAATCCACGCCGTCTTCCATGGTTTGGGCCGGTGTTTGGCGCCCAGGATCAGCCCCGAACAGTCGATCGATCATCCGGCCGTAGATGAAATAGCCCAGTATCAGCAGGGCCACACTGGCGAAAAATAAGATCATGATCCTCCCTCATGTTAGCCCAATCCCTACCCTTTGAGCACTTCATGCGTTTGGCGGGCGATTTCAAGTTCTTCGTTCGTCGGGATCACGAATACCGCGACAGGGCTTTCCGCCTGGCTGATGGTGCGGGCACGGCCCCTTCGGTTCTGGTTCCGCTCACGGTCCAGGAGCACGCCGAAAGGCGCCAGGCCTTCGCAGCATTTCTCACGCGTGATGGGGTCCTGTTCGCCGATACCGGCCGTGAAAACCAGGGCGTCGACCCTTCCCAGGATAAAGAAATAGGCGCCCATATACTGCCGGTTGCGATGGATAAACATGTCCAGGGCAAGTTGGGCGCGTTCATTGCCGGCCGCCGCCCGGGCATGGATATCGCGCATGTCGTTGCTGCCGCAGATCCCCTTCAGACCGCTTTCCTTCTGCAAAACACGATCGATTTCGGCCAGCGTGTATCCCTTGCGCGCGGCGATATAGGTCAGCACGCCGGGGTCCAGGTTGCCCCCCCGGGTCCCCATGATCAAACCCCCAAGGGGCGTCATCCCCATGGTGGTATCCACACTGCGTCCCTTCTCGATCGCGCAGAGGCTGGCGCCGCTGCCGAGATGGGCGGTGACCAGGTTCAGTTCGGCAAGCGGGCGGCCGAGCAGGCCGGCGGCGGCCTTGGCCACGTAGTGGTGGGAAGTGCCGTGAAAACCGTAGCGCCGCACCCCGAGTTCTTCATAAAAAGCGTAGGGCAAAGCGTAGTGGTAGGCAAAGGGTGGAATGGTCTGGTGAAAGGCCGTGTCAAAAACAGCCACCTGGGGTGCTGCCGGGAAAAGCGCCTGGGCCACCCGGATTCCCATGAGGTTGGGGGGATTGTGGAGCGGTGCCAGGGGGACGGTATTCTCGATGGCCGCCAATACTTCCGGGGTAATCAGGGCCG
>JASFFM010000242.1:0-6957 GCA_050124295.1 Desulfobacterales bacterium
CGATTGAGACCGGGTGCCTGGATTGAAGATCGCCCGGACATTCAGGCGCAGATTCCGATCGTCGGTTTCAACCCGGCCGCCCGACGGGAAAGCGATCCTTACTATCGGGCGCACAGACGGCCGCTCATGCCCCGCGAATCGATTTCCATTCAGGCGCCTTGTGCTCGGCATCCGCCCTGAAGGGAAGCTTATGATTCTAGCATCAAGCCTTGTGGGAGCATCGTCGTGCCCTGGGGGGAGGCGATCTTGCGCCAAGGCCGCGCGGGTTGTCAATGCTTTACAAAACCAATCCAACATCCACTTGCTAAGCCAGGACTTCTTCAATGGCTTTCTGCCAGGATCTCTTCCGGCCGGCCTGGACCGAGTGCTGCAACGATGTCAAAATTTCTCTGACAACGGGGGTTTTGGGCTTGGGGCTTGCCAGTTGCGCCTCGATGGTACGAATATCGGCGACGACCTCGGACAGGGTCTCAAATGACAGACCACTTTGGCCAAGATCCGATTTGATGGTTGTCACGAGTTGCTCCACCAGCGCGCGCTGGCTGTCATTCAAGGGTGAATCCATCCCCAAGCGAGGGGACGAATCATCGTCGCTGCCTTTTTCGGTCAGCAGTTTCTGACCCTGATCGCTAAGCCCGATGGCACCCGACAAGGTGCGTATTTCGACAAGACCATGGGCCATCAGTTCCTCCGCGGCCAAGGCACTGGCCTCGCGCGCCAGCCCAATCGCTTCCCCGAGGGTGTACATGGATGCTTGGGCCTCCGCGCGGCCTCCAGTGGATCGATTCAGTTCCATGAGAAGATCTTGTGCTGAGGAATCAAGCTTCGCCAGGGTGGTCAATGATGTTCTCCTTGTAAGCGCGGAAACCATTCGTCAATGGGTCCACAGAACGGGGTGTCGCAGCAACCGACGCCTGATCAATCGGCGGTTTGGGACGCGGCCAAAATATTCTTCAGGGCCTCATCGAGGGTTGGGTGTTGAAACACATAGCCGCTGTCGAGCAAGCGCTTTGGTATGGTGCGCTGGCTGCCCAAAAGAACACTGCTGAAATCGCCTAACATGGCGTGCATGAGCGTGGCGGGTACCCGGAAAAAGGCCGGCCGGCTCAGTTGGCGTCCTAGGCTGCGGGCCAACTGGCGATTGGTGACCGGTTCAGGCGCACTAAAATTGAACACGCCCCGGGCCTTGGCATGGCCGACCAGGAAATCGATGGCCGCAATCACGTCTTCCAGATGAATCCAGGGAAACCACTGACGCCCGCTGCCCAAGGGGCCGCCGACACCCATTTTAAAGGGGGGCAACATCTTAGACAGCGCCCCTCCTGAGGCATGCAAAATGACGCCGAAACGGCCGATGGCCACCCGCGCCCCCCTCCGTTCGGCTTGGAGCGCTTCCTTTTCCCAGTCGATCGACAGATTGGCCAGAAAATCTTGCCCCGGTTTATCCTCTTCCTCGAGGGTCCGGTCCCCGCTATCCCCGTAATAGCCCACCCCGGAGGCACTGAAAAAAAATACCTCCCGGTTTTGGGGTAGGGCCTGCACAAGATGGCGGGTGGTCAAAATACGACTATTGCGAATGTCGTTTTTGGCCTTGGCGGTCCAACGCCGGAAGATGGTGGCCCCGGCCAGATTGATGACGGCGTGACAATCTTCCAGGGCCTCCTGCCAGGACCCCTCCTGGGTGGTGTCGGCGCTGATGTAACGGAAGTCATCTTGGTCCTGGAGGGGATGTTTCGCTGATCTTCCCAGGGCGGTCACGTGGTGGCCCTGGGCCAGAAAATAGCGGGAGAGTTCTCGGCCGACAAAGCCTGTGCCACCGGTAATCATGATTTGCATGGGTGAGTCATTCCATCGTCGGGTGTTATGGTCTTGACGCCGTGCCCGCCAGTCGAAGGACGGGCTCCTAAACCTAACCTGTCCGCCTCATACGGCCCGGATTTGCGGGGGCCAGATGGTTAGAGGTGGTATCCAATGCCGATGCCGCTTTCGCGTAACCCCCTGAGACCAATGCGGCAGGTGACCATCATTGGGTGTTCAACCAAGGTCGCCAATGGGCATCAGATGAAACTGGTAACCACAGACAGCACTATTTTAAACATGGAAAATTGGAATGCAAACCTTGCAGGCCTGGCGGATAGCATGTCAAACGGCTCTTGGAAGGTCGGTCGGTGCGGTCGCGTTGGGCTTGCCGGTATGAAACGGGTGGACCGCATCAATCTTTTTCGTCCAGGGCGGTCTTACAGTCCGGGCAGATCCCGGTAAACTCCAATTGATGGCCCAGCACGCGGAAGGCCGTTTTTTCCTGGAGCGCGCGCTCCAAAGAATCAATCACCTCCACGGGCGCATCCGTCAGGCTTTCACAGTGCAAACAGCGCATGTGGTAGTGGTGCTTCGGGGTGCCGTCAAACCGCTTCAGGCTGCCGGCCTGGGCAATGGTCTGGATTTCGCCCAACGCGGTCAGAATTTCCAGGTTGCGGTAGACGGTGCCCAGACTGATGCGGGGCAGGCGTTGTTTCACCCGTTCGTAAAGATCGTCGGCACTGGGATGCCGGTCGGTGGCCCGTAATTCCTCCAGGATCACCTGGCGCTGGCGGGTCATGCGTAAACTTGGTCTTTTCAGCAAGAGCCCGGTCTCCTCCTTGTCTGCTTATCTACGGGTCAAGCGTCGATGCGCCTATGTTCTCAACGTTCATCCATGGGTAAAAAACTGCATTCGTCGGGACCGCAGTAATCACCGATATAATCGGATTTAGGGCGATAGAGGGCGGGTTTCGGTGCGGCATCGGCGTATTGTTCCTCGATAACATGGGCCGCCCATCCGGCCACACGTGACAGGGCAAAGAGCGGTGAGAAGAGATCGACCGGGATTCCCATGGCGTAGTAAAGCGAGGCGCTGTAGAAATCGACATTGACGTAGATGTCGATGCCTTTGCGCTCTTTGAAGATCGCCTTGCCCCGTTGTTCGAGCACCCGGGAAATGTCGTACCATTGGGGTTGCCCGATGCGCTCGCCCATGGTTTTGGACATGGGGGCCAGGATATGCGCCCGGGGGTCATCGGTTTGGTAGACAGCATGGCCCAACCCGAAAATCAGGCGTCCGGCCTCTAATTCCTTGTGGACGTATTCATCCACCTTCCCCACGTCACCAATTTTGAGTAGCATTTCCATGACGCGGACATTCGCTCCGCCGTGCAGTTCACCGGAAAGGGAGCCCACCGCAGCGGCAACGGCGCTGTACATGTGGGCCCGGGTCGAAGCCACCTGGCGGGCCGAAAAGGTCGAAGCGTTAAATGAATGTTCGGCATGCAGCACCAGGCCGGTATCGAAAAAGCGGGTAAGTTCTTCATCCGGTTTTTCGCCCTTGAGCATATAGAGGAAATTGGCGGCATGGCTTAGGGCGGGGTCCGGCGCCACCGGTTGCTTGTCGTTGCGAATACGATCCCAGGCCGCCATGATGGTCGGAAATTTGGCAATCAGCCGGGATGCTTTACGGATACTCGCTTCACGGTTGCGGTCCTCCAGGTCGGGATCCTCACTGGCCAGCAGGGAAACGCTGCCCTGGAGGATATCCATAGGATTGGCGTTGCGGGGGCAGCATTTCAAAATTTCGATCATGGCATCCGGCAGGGCGCGGTTTTGGGCCAGAAAAGCGTTGAAGGCCTTCAACGCCTCAGCATCGGGCAGATGTTCATGGAGCAGCAGATGGACAACCTCTTCATAAGACGTGTTTTCGGCCAGATCTTTAACCAGATAACCCCGGTAGATGAGTTTTCCGGCGGCGCCATCAACGTGACTGATTTTCGTGCTGGCAACCGTAACGCCACGTAGGCCGGTATTGACGGTGGGGGTGCATTCTTCCATGATGATTTTCTCCCTTTCAGGCCTTGGGGTTTGGGACCCAGCTCATGTATCAGAGCACCATCATACGATCCGATTGGGGGCTCCGGGATGCCAGGATCAATCTGGCGCCGTTCCTGTCATTTTGATGCGCTGCACGGCCTGATTATCAACTCGGCGCGGCCCGCAGTGGTTCGCCGACGGCGGTGTCCGCGCGGGCCGTCTACCGCTTTCCGAAGCATAGATGCCGCGCTGGGAACAATAGCCGGGAGGTGGTCTCGGGTCCCAGACCATCGTTCTGCCGCCTGGCGCCAGCCGGACATAAGGTATCTGACATCTTACTGAAGATCCTTGATTTATTGAATTTAACAATGGAATTTGTGACCTCAAAAGTCAAGTCTGAATTTCCCCGTCCTGCTTGGAGGCCTTCGGGTCCGCTGGTCACAAAGACCGCTCGTCGAATACCGGGAGGGTTTGATTCCGGGTTAGGCGGCGGGGTCGGGCGGAGGCAGTTGAAATGTCCTCCCAAAGGTGGTAGGACTGGCCACAATGTTTTTTCAATGCGATCGATTTCAAAAAACCTACCCATGCTGAATTCTATAGCCCATGACAACCGTCCGAATTTCCAAGGGTTATGATCTTCCCCTTCAGGGGGCACCGCTAAACACAATGGAAACACTGGCTTCGCCGGCCACGGTCGCCTTGGCACCGGAGCACATCCCGTTTCTCAAACCACGTCTGGCCGTTAAGAAAGGTGACCGGGTCGCCGTCGGCGATCTGATTTGCACCGACAAAGACAACCCGCGGCTCCGACTTCTGTCCCCTGGGGGCGGGCAGGTGACGGATATTCGTTACGGGCCGCGTCGTGTTTTGCGCGAGGTTGTGATTCGGCGGGACGCTGAAAATGAGGCCATGCAATCCCTGGCGGCGCCCCTGAGCCCGGAAGCGATCGATCAAATACCCCGGGCTGATCTGGTGGAACGCCTCCTGGCCGGCGGTGTATGGCCTTTCCTGCGTGCCTTGCCCTACCGCGGCATTGCCGATCCGGAGCGCAACCCTCCGGCCATCTTCGTCAGCCTGGCGGCTAGTGAGCCCTTCCAGGTGCCGCCCGAGCGCTATATGGAAGGTCAACGCGAACGCTTTGCGCTGGGACTCAGGGCGCTAAAACGGCTATGTCCGGATGTGCTTGTCCATGCCGATTCGGCGGAGCGGTCCTTTTGCGAGGCCCATCGGGATCTCATCACCCATACCGTGCGGGGGCGCTATCCGGCCGACGATGCCGGCGTCGTTCTTTATCACCTTCGCCGGTCCTCCGCCGAGAACACCTCCTGGTTCATCAAGGGCCAGGATCTGCTTCTGCTGGCGCAGCTGCTGCAAACCGGCCAATATCCCACGCAGCGGGTGTTTGCCGTGGGCGGCAGCGGTGCCTCCCGGCCCCGCTACGTTACATCGCGCGTGGGCGCGCCGCTGAAGCACCTGGCGGGGGAGGTTCGATGCCCTGCTCCGCGTTTTGCCGTGGGAGGAACCCTGCGCGGCTATACGGCCGAGGCCGATGGTCACATGGGGTTCTACGACACCGCTTTGGTCATTTTGCCGGAGGCAATGGAAGCTGATTTTTTGACCTCCTTTCGCCCGGGTACAGATAAGCCCACCTATTCGCGATCGTTTCTCTCGGCCCTGCGGCGTGTTCCCCTGCCCATGACCACCAACGTCAACGGCGGCCGACGGGCCTGCATCGCCTGCGGCTACTGTGCCGATGTGTGCCCGGTGGAAATCTGGCCCCAGATGACCTTCAAGAGCATCCTGGCCGGGGAGGTGGAGGAGTATCTGGCCCACGGCCTGCTGGACTGTGTCGAATGCGGTCTCTGTTCCTATGTCTGTCCCTCGAAGATCGAACTCGCCACCATGTTGCAGGCGGCCAAACACGCCTACCGCAAAGAACAGGTTTGACCCATGAAAGTTATCCGCAACGTTTTCGATACGCTACGGCCCCGATTCGAGGAGGGAGGACGATTTCACGGGCTGTATGCCTTTTACGAGTCCATCGAGACCATTTTTTTCGGCCCCATTGAGCGCTCCCAGGGCTTGCCCCACGTGCGCGACAGCCTGGATGTCAAGCGCTACATGGCACTGGTGATTGTGGCCCTGATCCCCCATCTTTGCTTCGGCATGTACAATGCCGGTTTTCAATCGCGGCTGGCATCAGGGCTTTCCACCGGTATGGGGCCAGTGCTCTGGACCGGAATATGGCTGGTGCTGCCCATGGTGGTCGTGACCTATGCCGTGGGCTTTGCCTGGGAAATCCTGTTTGCGACGGTACGCAAGCACGAAATCAGCGAGGGGCTCTTCGTGTCCTGCATGCTCTTTCCGCTGACCCTGCCTCCCGGGACACCGCTTTGGCAGGTGGCCCTTGGAATTTCCTTTGGGATCGTCATTGGCAAGGAGGTCTTCGGCGGCACCGGCCGCAATTTCCTGAATCCCGCCCTGACGGGCCGCGCGTTTCTCTATTTTGCCTATCCGGCCAGTCACTCCGGCGACCAGGTCTGGACCGTGCTCAGCGGGGCGCGTGACACGGTTGTCGATACCTTTACGGCGGCGACCCCCCTTTCCATATCCGCTTCCACGCCGGCCAGCCAGACGGTGGAGGAAACCCTCACCTCGGTGGGCTACAGTGCGGTCAAACTTGTGGGCGGACTTTACCCGGGAAGTGTGGGGGGCACATCGACCCTGCTGTGTGTTTTGGGAGCTATATTTATGATTTTACTTGGTATTGCCAGCTACCGAACCATTCTGGGGGGTGTTCTGGGCGTTCTTTGCACCGGTTTTTTCCTGAACTTAATCGCCGGGCCCGATTCAGCGCCTTTTCTTTCTTTAAATCCGTTTTATCATCTAATCATCGGCGGGTCGGCCTTCGGTCTCGTCTACATGACCACCGATCCGGTATCGTCAACCCATATGAAACATGTAAAATGGGTATATGGATTTATGTGCGGTATGTTGACGGTTTTAATCAGGGTTTTCAATCCGGCCTTTCCCGAAGGTGTCGGTCTGGCGATTCTTTTCATGAACCTGTTCAATCCGCTGCTGGACTATTTTGAAGTGCAATATCGCACGCGTCGT
>JASFFM010000243.1:0-6955 GCA_050124295.1 Desulfobacterales bacterium
CCAACATTTCATGAAACTGTTGATGCCCGCTTGCTTTGATGACGTTGTTCCGTGTCTTAACGGAAGGTTGCGGTAAAGGTGTGCGCTTTCATTTTGTGAGGGGCGAATTATAGAACGCCGCGGATATCATTTTCACCCCGGGGCAAGCCTGAGGCATCTCAACCCGCTGTTATCGGGCGCTTGTGGTTTTATGCGCACTGCGGCGCTCCGGATTGCCCTGTCAATGGAGGCCTAAAACGTGTGCCATATCCGGGCGCAAACGGCCCGATCACCCCTGACCTGCCAATTTCGCTCGCTGGCCTGCCCCACCTCAAGCCTCCTGTAGGGGCCTTGCTTGCCGGCTTTCATCTGACCGATAAGGAGTTTTACTTCATGCGTGCCCAAATAATACTGCAGGATGCCTATAAAACCTCCACCTACGACCAGGACAAGATCATGTCCCCGCAGGAGACCATCGCAACGTTTCGGGGCCGGCTGCAAAGCGCCCAGCTCGATATCCTCGATCATACGGCGCGAATCGACAACGGCCGTCTCGACATTCCGGTCTATTTCAGTGTTTGTGGTAAGGATGGACGGGCAATTATCGGCAATAAAAAACAAATGGGCAAAGGGGCCAGCCCGGCCCAGGCCGAAGCCAGCGCCATCATGGAATTGGCCGAGCGTTTCAGCTTTTTCAGCTTCTGCCAGAACCCGGCCCATTTCACCATCGACACCTTCGCCAACCTCAAGGATGAGGCCCTGCCCTTCGAGGCTGTGGCCCTCTCGGTGCATGACACCACCGGCGATCGGGAGGCTGCTCGCCGGATCTTTGAAACGATTCCCATGCGCTGGACCCGGGCCTGGAATCTCACGGCCGGTCGCGAGGTCATGGTGCCTTTCGACTGGTTCTATGCCATCAATGAATTCAATGGGCCATCGGCGGGCAACTGTCAGGAAGAGGCCCTGAGTCAAGGGATCTGCGAGATCGTGGAGAGGCACGTGTCCTCGATCGTCAGCCGCCAAAAACGATCGCTGCCAGCCATCCGTCCCGCTTCAGCCACCGACGCCATGGTGCGGGACATGCTGCAGAAATATCGCCGCAACGGTATCCAGCTCTATGTGCAGGATCTCAGCCTGGATACCGGGATCCCCACGGTAGGAGTGATGGCCTACGACCCAGCCACTTTCCCGGAATCCAGCGAACTGGTCTGGACCGCCGGTACCACGCCCCATCCGGAAAAGGCCTTCAGCCGGGCGCTGACCGAAGTCGCCCAACTGGCCGGGGACTTCAATTCAGGGGCCAATTATGTGGCCAGCGGCCTGCCGAAATATACCCGTCTGGAACAGGCAGCCTATCTCATGAATCCGGCATCGACGATCGATCTCGATGCTCTCCCGAATCTATCCCACGACAATATCCGGGTGGAAGTGCAAAATCTTGTGGCCGCGCTCGATCATCGCGGTCTGGAGGTCCTGGTGATCAACACCATGCATCCTGATCTGCGCATCCCTGCCTTTTACACCATTGTGCCGGGAACCCATTTCCGCGAACGTGCCGAAGGGACCAGTGTGGGCATGTTCTCCGCCAAGCTGGTGGTGGAGAATCAGCCGCCGGATATCGCGCTCCAAGAGCTGAAAAAATTCGATAACCTTCTGCCGGGGCGCTATTATTTGAAGTTTTATCTGGGGTTGTGTCATCTGAACGCCGGACGCCCCGATGAGGCCTTGCCCCATCTCCATCGGGCTTTAGAGCTCGAGCCCACGGCGGAAGATTTGGCCAGCATTTATTCCTATATCGGTGTTTGTCTGAAAGACCTGGGCCGCATCCCGGAAGCATTGGAAGCCCTCCAAAAAGGTGTGGCCGTGGACGATGAACGGACCGATCTGCACAATCTAATGGGCTTTTGTCATTTCCAGCTCAAAGAGCACGAACAGGCCATCAAATGCTTCGAGACCGTGATCCGTCTGGACCCCGGTTCTGCCATCGACTACGCCAATATTGCCTCGAACTACCGTGACCTGGGCCATCCGGCCGATGCCATCCGCTATTACCGCATGGCCCTGGAAATCGATCCGGGCATTGCCTTCGCACGGGAGAATTTGGCCCGCCTGACCGGCGATCCGGCCGCCGAATAACCAAAAAAAAGCCCCGCTCGGTATTGGCGCGGCCACAAGCGATGATACGCCCTTGCCTGCATCGATCAGCGATCAGGCTGCAGGAGGGGTCCGGCAGGGATTGCGCCGCCCGTTCTCAACCAACCATTTCTTCCGCCAAGCGGCTGTAATCTTGGGCCCCAAAACTGCCCGGGCGATAGAAGACCACCGGTTTGCCCACATCGGCGCTCTCGGCCACGGTGGTATTCGACCGGATCACGGTTTCAAAAAGGAGTGGACCATAGCGCTCGTGCGATCGCAGGCGCTCCAGCGTGCGATTGCTGACCCGGGTGCGCTGATCGTAAAAAGTGGCCACCACGCCGGTCGTCTCGAGGGTCGTGTTGATTCCACGGCGAATGGCGGCCATGGTGTCGAAGAGCTCATTCAGGGCACCAAAGGCGTAGGGGTGGGTCTGGCAGGGGATCAGGACTTCGTTGGCGTATGCGAAGACGTTGACCGTCAGCAGCGATAGGCTCGGAGGCGTATCCAAGAGGATAAAATCGTAGTTGCCATCCAGATCGGCCAGGGCCTCACGGAGTCGGTTCTCGCGTCCCAAGGCATCCACCAGCTCGACTTCCGCACCGGCCAAATCGGGTACGGAAGGCAGCAGATCGAGTCCCTCCCAGCGGGTGGGCACGATCACGTCGGTCGAAGCGATATCCGCGTCTTCCTGGAGCAGGTCATAAACCGAAAGGCGAATATCCTCAGGCGCAACGCCCAAACCCTGGGTGGCGTTGAACTGGGGGTCCATATCCACGACCAGAATGTTGTTTCCCCGGAGTACCAGCGCCGCCCCCAGGTTAACGATGGTTGCGGTCTTGCCCACCCCGCCCTTCTCGTTGGCCACCGCTATCTTGCGCGTCTTTCTGGATGCCATGCCGACACCTCCCTTTACGTTGTTGCAATGGGCCTGACTGCCAAAGCTTCATTGACCGCTGAACGGCAGGCCGGCGCGATCACGATGGAGGTTTTTCAATGCGGGAGGACGGCATCCCTCAGGCGCTGGGCACGCTGGTAGATGAGATCCGTCCCGGCCGAGAATTCACGCAAGGCATCGGCCCGGTTGCTTTTGTCCGCCTGGTTCGCATCGATCAACTCGGCCATCTGGGTAAGATCGTCTTCGTACGTCTGGAAGCGATCCAGCAGTGTATCCGAGATCTGCGTGGCCGCTGACTCCACCATTTGAAAGATATATCTGAATTTGATGTTTTCGCGGTAGTCTTTGAAGTGAAACAGGATCGAGCGTTCGGTCTCTTTCTTCAAACGCTCGACGCCGGCCTTGAGGGCTTTAATTTCCTCCTGCCGGTCTCCCGCCAGAGGCTTGCGAATCAATTTGCGAAATCCGCGCAGGATTTTATAGGCCCCGAGGTGGATGATGGCCTCGGTTTTTACTTTGGCCGAATAGCGCATGGATGTGCTGGCGGAGGGCAGTTTCAGGCAGGACGCCTGGCGGATCGTCTCCAAGCCCGGTAAAGTGGCCTGCTGGTTGGGGCTATCCACCGGACAGGGGATGCCAAGTTCTTCCGCCGTGGCCCTGAAATCGCTGACGGCATCCTGCACCATGGCGCCATAGGGGCCGGCAACATCGTGCATGTAATCGACGATGCGCTGCTCCCGCTCGCGCACGAAATGAAATATGGCGGGATTGATCGTCTCGGCGATATAGCCGTCCAGGGCCTGTTTGAATTCCTGGTATACATGGTAGAGGGTGTTGGCAAAGCCGGAAGAGCTTAGACCCTGCAGATGCTCCTGCCATGAAGGCACACGATAGTTGCGGATGAAATCCACCAGCGATCGCATCAACTCGGCCGAACGGGGATCGAAGAAGCGATCCACCTCGCTGCGCAATTCTTTGCGAATCTTACGGATGCTGCCCTCGAGGGTGTTTTTGATCACCGCGCGAATGCGCCCCATTTGGTCTTGATTGCGCATGATCTTGGCAACAATCTCGACCGCTTTGTCGCCATCAGCCAAGAGCAATTCGCGTTTGACACCCACCATGGCGTTCAGGTCGGCGGTCATCACCAGCAGGCGCTCCACGTGGTTGCGCAGCAGCAGGACCAAAGATTCATTGATCAGCTTGGCTTGGAAATCCGCCAGGAAGCGCTCGGTTTCCCGATCCGAATAATCCCTTAGGGATGTGTCCTGCTCCCATTGCGCCAGCCGCTGACGGTCCTTTTCCGTCAGGTCATCGGGATTGGCACGAAAGAGATTGAGCAGGGCGGAGAGGGTGTAGATTTCCGGCGCCGGTCGCAGAAGGGCCAGTTCGTCGGCAACCTTTCGCTCGAGTTGCTGTAGATCTTCCAGGCTCTCGTGTTCGCTGAAATCGGCGTTTAGAATGAACAGCATGCTATCGATGATCCCCATCTTTTTGATAATGGACAGGAATCGGATATCCGCGCGCCGCAACCCGGTGCGGCTGCTGATGACGTAGACCAGCAAGTGCGTCTGCAGCAGATAGTCCTGGATCATGGCCAGATGAAGGGGATTGGGCGAATCGCTGCCTTGACAGTCGGCCAGTTCGACGTTGCGCTTCAGGTGAGGGCTGCGTATTTCAAGGCGGATATCTTTCAGATAAACCGCCAGGGCGTCATCACCGGCGAAATCCCGGTGCTCGGCAAAACGCTCCGATGCAAACCAGATGCTTTCATGGGACGATGATATGATTTCCCGGACCCGATCGTAGCCATTCAGATAGGAGGAAAGCAAAACGCTGTTGGCGTTGCGGGCATCGCGTGAAAGCAATTGCTCAGGATTCAGAGACGCCAGCGCTTGTTGCAGGGCCTCCCGCCCGTCAGCCTGGCGAATATCGAAACCATTACCTTCGGGGGGCCAGTCCAGAGATGGAAACAGGACCAGCGCATGTTCGATATCGGCGTTGATTTCATCCCAGGATTTAAACTGCAATTCGGCTTTAAGGCCCTCGCCACTATGCACCCGCGTGACGAAGGAAGTGACCACGCCGGCACCCCGCTTTAGATAATCGCCGCCGAGAATGGCATTGGCAAAGGTACTCTTGCCCGATTTTATCGGCCCCACGACCGCCACCCGAATCGTGTCCTCCGTCATCTGCTGCTTGATCGTGTTGCATGAGGCAAGGCTTTTTTCAAGCGATGCTTTGGCCAGACCATTGGTCGCGCCAGCCCTCTCCAGCAGGGCTGCGAATTCATGGGTCAAGTCGATCAGTTCGTTTTTCAGTTGGTCGTAGTTATGCATGCCCTATTTGATCATCAACGGCCATCGCGGCCGTTTACGGAAAAGGTTTGTAAGGTTTTTTCTGTGAAGCACCGCTCGATCGCCTCGGTGGACGCGCTATCATTTCCGCAATCAGGTGCTGTGCGGCGGTGCACCCAAATAATTCCCGCGTCGCTAATGATTACAATGTCTTAAGGTGATTGTCAAAACGATTTACACACCGGCACCCGCTGCACGAGACCGGCAGCGGAGCAGGTGAAGAAAAAACAAAAGCTATTGTAAAATCAATGGTTTTATGTTATCAGGGAAGGTAAAGTTGATGTCGCATCAGAAGCTCAAAGGGAAAAAGCTCTATGTCTGAAAAGCATCCGGAATGCCCCCTGTACAACCCTCTCAACTGCAAAGAGTATTATAATCCGAAGCTTTGCGCGTTTGTGCGTAAAGACAAAACCTGCCTCAAAAAAAAGAAGCCCAAGAACAAAACCACCGCCCGCAAAAAATAGCCCTCCAGCAGCGCATATGCTGAAAGGGACCCTTTCAGGCATGCCCGGCGCCATTCACCAGCAACGATGGATCAATACCCAGTTGTCGTATGGCCAGATCCCAGCGTCGATCGACCGGGGCCTCAAACAGGATGCTTTCGTCGATCGCGCATGTCAGCCACGCGTTATGCCGAATTTCGGCTTCCAGCTGACCGGGACCCCATCCGGCGCAACCCAGGCTGATGATAAACCCGTCCCGCTCTGTAGCCAGGGCGATGCGCTCCAGAACCTCCCGCGTCGTGCTCATCGCCAGTTGGGGCGTAATCTCCAAACTGACTTGCGCATCAAAAGGGGGGCGGTGCAGAATGAACACCTCGCTGGTGTGCACCGGTCCACCCAGATAGACCGGGATTTTCCCTGCGTCGCCATGGTATGCAATGTCCAACTCGCTAAAGATGGTTTCCAAGGTAAGGGAGGGGTGGGTACGATTGATCACGATGCCAACCGCCCCCTCACGGGTATGCTCGGAAAGACAGATAACGGTCTGATGAAAGTTGGGATCCAGAAGACCCGGCATGGCCATAAGAAACTGGCCCTTCAATGATTCAGGGTAATTGGTGCTCATTCGCTTCGCTTTCACCTGCTTTGCAGGAAGGGCATATCGTCAGGCCTTACGTTGTCCCGTCTCGGTTGTCAAGCGCCTGCCGCACCGGTTGGGCACACTCGGATTCGATGCAACGCCATGCCAAAGGCTCTGGTTGGGCAGATGACAGCGGATTTCAATCCCGCATCGCATCGGGTTGGTTGCCCAAAAAGTCCTGCAGAACAGCCTGGCCTGGATGAAGGCCGTCGGCGATGCCGGCAACAGTTGGCCCCATCGGCATCGTCGTTGTCAACTGGGCGTCAGCCTACCTGAAAGGGCAAGTTCTTTCCGACGGCTCACATGAATTTGGCCTGGCTGAGAAGCACCCCGGATCTTGCCAAGGAGGGCGAAGCGGCCATTTTCGGCGGAGGCCCCAAGGAGAAAAAGGCACTTCTTGATGCGACCGGTGCCATTGCTGCCCGCCCTGCGAGGATGCGCACCAAAGACGCTGCACACGATCCCCGCCATCCCCCCTTTCCCAGGGCAAGCCCACTGTGCGAGG
>JASFFM010000244.1:0-6947 GCA_050124295.1 Desulfobacterales bacterium
GCCAGCAGCAGCACCAGCCCCGGAAAGGCCAGGATCGTATCCATGACTGTCACCACCAGGATCTCCAGGCGGCCACGATAGAACCCGGCCAGCAGTCCCAGGATTCCGCCCACGACAAACCCGATGGCCGGCGCCAGCAGCCCGACCAGAAGCGAAATGCGGGCACCGAAGACGATCCGGGCCACGATGTCGCGGCCCAGTGTATCGGTACCCAGCCAGAAGACCGCGGAAACCGGTCCGGTTTCCCGGGTGCCGTCGCCGTCGGCCGGGGTGCTCCGGGTTCCCGGTGGGGCCATGGGATGGTTCCAGTCGATGTGATCGTAAGCCGGCAGGGGCCAGACGGGGGCTGTGAGGGCCATGAGCACGACGAAGACGATCCAGGTCAGCGGCAGCCAGAAACCGGCCCCCGGACCGCCGCCGACACCGTTAGCGTAGCGCGCGGAGGGGACGATTCTATCCCCGCCCTCAGCCATGGGTTCCCTCCCTGCGGATGCGGGGATCGAGCATGGCATAAAGCATGTCCACCAGCATGTTGATGACCACATAGGCCACGGTGATGAGCAGTACACACCCCTGGACCATGAGGTAATCCCGCGCGAAAATAGAGGTGACCAGCAGGCTGCCGATACCCGGCAGGGCAAAGATGTTTTCGATAACCACGGCCGCGCCGATCCAGTGACCGATCTGCAGGCCCAGGATGGTCACCAGGGTCAGCGAAGAGGGCTTGAGGGCGTCGCGCAGCAGGATACGCCAGGTCGGCATCCCTTTGGCCCGGGCCATCAGGATGAAGTCTTCCTTAAGGGTCTGGATCATATCGGAACGCAGCACGCGCATCAGCGGAACCCACTCGATCAGGGCGATACTGAAGGCCGGCAAAAGGAGGCTTTGCAGATTTTCGGCCAGGCCCTCGGAAAGGGGCCTGAATCCTGTGGCCGGCAGCCAGTCGAGCTTCAGAGCGAACAGAAAGATCAACAGCAGCGCCATCACGAAACTGGGAACGGACAGGGAGGCAAAGGCGGTGGCGGTAACACCGCGGTCGAGTATGGAGGGGCTGGTGTGGGCGCAGGCAATGCCGGCCGGAATGGCCAGCACAAGGGCCATGATCTGGGAAATGAAGATCAGTTCGATGGTGACGGGCAGGCGGGCTAAAATGGCCTGGGACACCGGCTCGTAGCTGACGTAGGACTGCCCCAGATTTCCCACGGCCACGCGGCCCAACCAGGCCAGGTAACGCAAACCCAGGTGACGGTCGAGACCGAGATCGTGGCGGATGGCCCGAACGTCTTCGGCCGATGCCTGTTCACCGCCCACGACATAGGCCACATCCCCGGGCAGGGTGTTGAGCATCAAAAAGGTAATGGCCGAAACCGCGAGTACGACCACCACCAGGCGGGCCATTTTTTTGGTGATCAAGGCCATCGATTTGTTCCTGCCGTGGGTGATCGGTGGTCAAGCGTGAAGCGCAGGGGTGTGCTTGCGGCACCGGTTATGCCCTCAGGCCGGCCAGATCCTTTGCGGTGATGATTCGGCCCACCCCGCAATCAAGGTAATTCTCTGCGTAGCTTTCCGCGAAGCGTTGCCGGGCATCGCCTCCTGAGCAGTGCGTGGGGGCCACATGGCGAACATTCATCTCCTGCAATCGCCTTACGACCTTTTGAACGCCATGCGCCGAATCCCTCAATAGATGGAAACCGCCCAGGACCAGGAGCACCTCCTTTTGCATGATCTTTGTGGCCCGTTCGACCATTGCTACGATGCCAGGGTGGGCGCAGCCCGTTATGACAACCACACCGCCGGTCGTGTCGATGAATAGAGCGTGCTCGTTTTTTACCAGGCTTTTCATTTCTCCGGAAGATAACCCGCTGCCGGAGACCAGGGCGGGTTCACCGACTTCGCGAACCGCCGCGCCGCGTGATTGCGCTTCGTTTGTGACCTGCGAAGAAAAGGACGGGGCCATGAAAACCTCAACGCCAGTGGTGTGCTCCAGAAATGTTGCCAGTCCACCGACGTGATCAGGATGCTCGTGGGACAGGAAGACGGTATCGACCCGACCCGGGTCGACGCCCAGAACTGCCAGGTTGGCCATCAGCAGGGTGTCGAACCGGCCGGTGTCGAAAAGCACGGTTCGATCCAAACCTTCCACCAGGCAGGAAAAACCCCAGTCGATCTTGAGCTTGCTTGCATAGGGATTGTTGTCGTAGACGATCGTTATTTTAAGCGCTTCAATATCCGCGGGCCTTATCTTCGAGCGGAGAGCCCGGCCGGCAGCGATGGCTTGGGGTTCATTGGCGCAACCGCTGCAATAGGGCGCAAGGGAAAGACAGGCTGCGGCCCCCATGATCATGCGGCCCCCCTTTTGAAGCGCTTCACGGCGATTTAGCTTTTCCATGGGTATGCCTCCTGGGGTTTCGCTAAGGGGTAAAATCGGCCGGGGGGCGGATGGCGATATCACCCGCCGCATTTTCCCAGGCATCGAAACCGGCCTTCCGCAGCACCGCCAGTGTGCGCTCGCCAAAGCCCTCGTCCAGCATCTGACGCCACACGGCCGTCATCCGATCCCTGAGTTCGTTTCGCGGGATATCTTCCGGGGGCGGTGTCAGGAAACCGTCGGCGGCGCGCCGGCAAATGGCGTAACGCGCCAGCAAACGGTCAAACCGCCCGCTGAAGACGGACCAGTAGGGGCGGTCGGCACGGATCGCGCCCATCAGGTCGGCCAGCAGGGCCGCCTCGGCATCGCTGCCATGGAGCGTGAAATAAGGCATGATGCCGATGGAGCGCAGGTTCTCGAGGCCGAAGGCGAACTCCCGGGGCACAAGCCCGTCGGCCTGCTTGCGAAAGACCGTATAGCGTGCGTCGATGCCGAAGCCGCTCGTGCCGGCGATCAGGAGACCTCCCTCGGCCAGAAGCCTGCCCGCCTGCTGCAGCATCTTGGCCCTGACCGGGGGCGGAAAATAAATCAGGACATTCATGCACCGGATTACCTCGGCCGGCGATACTTCAAGGTCATCGATCTCCGCCTCCAGGAAGGAAAGATTGGCGGTTTCGAAATCGCGGATGTGGTGATGCACGAGGCGGTGACCATTTAAGGTGACGGTTTCACTGGCGCGGTCGTCCTGGTTCGCCAGTTGCGGGACGAGTTGGTGATAGAGATTCTCAAACCGGGTGCGGGTGGCGGCAGGATCGGCATACAGCGCCAAGCCGCTGCGGGTCATCTGGGGCTGGAAGTATTGGAAAACGCCCTCACCGTCCAAACACGCATAATGCCCTTCGGCATCGTAAACGACATAATCCGCAAAAAAGCGATCCACGCCCAGGACCTTCCAGTCCGGCAAGTTGAGGGCCGTTTCCACGCTCGTCACGGGTGGGAAGCCGCAGCCCATATCCAAAAAAAGGGGTGTCCCATTCTGGTGCGGCCAGTCCTGGGCGCGGACATAGGCATCGAGCTTGCGGTGACGGCCCGGTACCGTCAGGGGCGGGATCCGACCGCCCCAGGAGCAGGGCAGCACGGTGGGCACCATGGTGGTCAACAGGTTGAGGAGAATCGCATTGATATCGGTGGCCGGGTAGCGGGCCCGTTTCATGAGCGCCAACATGCGCAGGATCAGATCCCGGGCGTCCCCCGGCAGGGTGGCCAAGGAGACAACTTCGGCCAGGGAGGGCGGTAGGCGCTGCCCTAAGAACTGCTCAACCAGATCATCGAAAGAAGCGGCGGTCATGGCGGAAGCCCCCTTTTGCCCGGATATTTCACACGTTTGAGGCCTTTATTCACAAGGCCTTGCGGCGCGCCGCGGTCGGCATGCGATGGCAAGCGTCCGATAAGGCCGCGAAGGGATGCCCCAGGCTGGCCCGCCGGGTGCGAATGGTAAGCGCTGGGTTCTGAAATGCGCCGCTCACCAAGGGCCAGCGGACATATTGGCCGCAGCCGGCCGTTAGGACAGGGAACCAATGCATCCAAGCAAGTGGGCATCCATCGTTTCATGAAATGTTCGGGTTAATGGTGTTCGTGATCCCGGGCCCTTCCCAACCAGAGATGTGTCCCCCCCGGCCATAGGGATGTTGTGCGCGGCATAAAAACGGCCCTTTCTGATTTGCTGGCTACGGTTCGATCCAGACGTCATCCAGCGGGGGGACCCGATGGTCGGGTATCGTTATGTTCCGGATATTCTTCCTGGCAAATATATAGAAAGTGCGCCCGTAAAGGTAGAGAAAGGGCGCATCCGCATTCACCTTGCGGGCGATCTTGCACAGGGTTTGGGTGCGGCCGGCGGGATCGGTATCCCGACGCTGGGCGAGCAGAAGCTGATCCACCTCGGCATTGGCATACCCATAGACGTTCCAGGGGCTTTGGGAGTGAAAGGCGGCCATGGTGATGGGGCCCATATCCTCGAAGCCTGGAATCACCCATGAGCAGATGTCGTACTGTTTGCCGAACAGCTGCTTCATGATGCCAGGGAAATCGGAGGGAACCGCGTTGACCGTGACATTAATATCCTTGAGGATCTGCTGCAGGATCGCGCCAGCCTCACGGCCGCGCGGGGTGGCGGTGTGAATATACTCCACCGTCACGGGTTTTCCGTAACTGGCGATCAACTCCCGGGCCTTCTGCAGATCGTGCGCGGGATAATCCACATCGCCACAGTTTACTTTACGGCCGAACCAGTCCTGGCAGCTGGGTACGATGTCCTGGAAACTGGCACGGATGTATTTTTTCTGATCCCAGGCGTGAGCGATGGCGCGGCGCACCCTGACGTCGTCCAAAGGCGGTTTGCTGCAGTTCATGGCCATGACGGTGGCACCGGCCCGTTCGAGCACGTAAGGCGTGAAACGGGGATCGATTTTGAGCTTGTTGACATGCGTGGGGCGGTCGGTGACCATCATGTCCACCTGGCCGGAGACGAGCGCCGCGTAGCGGGATTCGTGGTCGGATATGGGCCGCAGGATGATCTTGTCCAGGTAGGGCTTGTCTTTCTGCCAGTAGTTCGGGTTTTTCGTCATGACGAGGCGATCCCCCCGCCGCCATTCCTGGAAGCGGTAGGGGCCCGTGCCCACCGGAGCATGGTTCTGGGTATCGTTCGTCACCGCCGCGGGTGACGGGATGCGGGAAGCAAAGCCCCGCGAGCCGGTCAAAACGGAACCAAACGGCTTCCAGGCATGCTTTAAATGAAATCGAACTTCATACGGACCTCCTTTTTCGACCGACATGATGGGCGCCATGAGAATCCGTCCCCGGTAGCGGTTTGCGGGATTCAGCAGCCGCTCCCAATGGCTTACCACCGCATCGGCGTTAAAAGGTGTTCCGTCATGGAAAGTGATGTTCTGGCGGAGTTGTATGGTCCATGTCTTGCTGTCCGTCGAAGGGGTGGCCGACAATCCCAAAACCGGAACGAGCTCGCCCGTCGGACCGTGTTCGAAGAGTTTTTCCATGATCAGACCCGCGGCATTCGATCCGGCGCCGATCGCGGTGCGGGCTTTGATGGCATCGAAGCCCACGGCATCCAATTCGTGCGCCATGCGCAGGGTGCCGCCGTAGTGCGGTTCGGCAAGGGCCAAATGGGTAAAATTTAAGGTCACGGTCAAGGTTATAAGGGACATCATCAGGAAGCCTGCCACGGCGGAAGGAGTCCTCCGTCCTTGTCGTCTAATCGATAGTGCTATCATGGGGCCTCCTTACTGGTAGGATCGATAAAGCCCTTTCGAGCGGTAGCTGCGAAGTGGGGTGGCCGGTTGCCGGTTGACCGGCCCAGGCGGCAAAATCGGTCGTCTTGTTCATTTGTATATCTAATTTGACAAACTGTCAAGTACAAATAAAGGTACAATTTATAAGTTGGATCCCTATCTCCAGGTGCGGCCATGGGGTTGGGCCTTGCGATGGATTGGTTGCGGCATGGGCGGCGCTGGTTTAGGGCAAGGCCTCCAAACACGGTATCCCCGCCCAGGGGCCAGCATCGAAGACAACATCCAGGAAGGATGGGGGTAAATAAAGATCCGCATGTGGAGCGTTTTTTTACGGCCGCCCCCTTCATGCTGTCCAACCGCGCCACACGGCACTCCCAGGAAAAAGACAGGTTTCAGAAAGTCAACTTCAGGACCGGCGTCAGCAACCACCAGGATGGTTTCCCCGGAAAATGATTGCCGGAGAAAGGGTGCCGATTTGAAAGGTCTGCCCGCGATCGTAAAAAACTTGGTTGGGAAATCGGTGAAGAGGGCTTGGTTCTTGCTGTCCAGCCCTCGATGCCGGCCCCCATCGCGAATGAAGGTGTCGATCTGGAGGGGGTTGCGGCTATCCGGATCGCCCGGGGCGTCGTCGCAGATCCCCAAGGGGTCTTTTACCATGGGGGCCTCCGCCATGAAGTCTTGATGGTGATCGGTTTTTTCGGCTAGGACCAAATTGCCCGCGGGGGCTTGCTGATTCCCAAGCGCCATCCTTCATCGGGTTTTTCCTCGGTAGCGAAGAAACATCCGCAAAAGCATACCTGGGCCGCTATCACCAATCGTCGGGCCGCTAGGTCTGTCCGGGGAATCCCCAAACGGGGCCGACCATCATATGGGCATATAACCGGGTTGAAGCCTGCCAACAAAAGCACGCACAAGACGAGATGCCCCTGATATCGGGCCTGGCCTTGACCATGGACACTTCCCAAGCCACCAATCAGGGCCAGGCCAAGGCTTCTTTCAAAAGAGCGGCCTTTCGCAAGTGATGGTTCGCGGGGGCGTTGCGGCCCAAGCCTCTTTGGCGATGCCGATCAGGATCTTGGGCCTTTCTGGGTTCCCCATCGCCCTCAGGTTTGGCCTGCCGGATGTACCTGCCCGTCCTTGACTTGGCCGGGCCGCCCCCTCTATAAAGCTTAAACCCGAGACACGCTCGGGCGACCCCTGGGCAATCTGCTCCCAACCCCGGAGAAGGCCTTTTGCTGACCCAGATTTTGCGCTCCATATTCCCGGAACCG
>JASFFM010000245.1:0-6916 GCA_050124295.1 Desulfobacterales bacterium
CCCGAATCGTCACCCCCCACGGCGTGTCCGGCAGCTCTCTGCCGCCGATCAGGGCGACCTTCCCTATGACGGATACCCATTCACCCCGCGCATGGCATGAAAATATTGATGCCCACCTGCCTGGCTGCATGGGTTCCCTGTCTTCAGGGAAGGCTGCGCTACATGGGTCCGCTTACCCTTGGTGAGGGGCGCATTTCAGAACGCCGCGCATTCCCTTTTCCACCCCGCGGGCAAGCCCGCGGCCTCCCTTTCCGGAATGATCAGGCGCTTGTGGTGGCATGCCTACCGCGGCGCACCGGAAGGCCCTGTACGGGAGGCCTCAAACGTGCGACATATCCGGGTTATGCCGCTCCGAAGCGCCTCGATGCTTACTGCAGGGGCGCAACGCCGTCCTGCGATCGCAGCCGGCAGAAAGCGGCACGAACGGTCGCCCGATCGTGTCGAAGGGCGACAAAGGCGCCGGAGGCAAGAGGACCTCCGGCAGAGGGTGATGTTGTTCCCCGATGAATGGATTCAAGCTTGCGCTTGGTGAAGGATGCCGGTCGGGTCAAGACACCTCAATCGTCCTGGGGGGCGCTTTCGGGGATGCCGTCCGAATTCTCCACGGCCGGGAAGTAGATCCTTACGGTGGTCCCCTTGGCAGGCTGGGAGTCAATAAAGATCCAGCCGGCATGGTTTTTGACAATG
Organism: Desulfobacterales bacterium; assembly: GCA_050124295.1. Classification (GTDB taxonomy): domain Bacteria; phylum Desulfobacterota; class Desulfobacteria; order Desulfobacterales; family UBA5852; genus JABZFP01. The sequence continues at coordinate 688 of JASFFM010000245.1, forward strand.
CCGTAAACCGCCGCCATGCCCAATCCCCGCCCGGTAAAGCGGGTGCTGAAAAAGGGATCGAAGACCCGGTTGAGGGTCTCAGCATCCATGCCGTGACCGTCATCAGCGACTTCGATACACGCGTATTGGCCGGCCGCAAAGCTCTCGTGCAGATTGGCGGCGGCCGCATCCGAAATCGTTTCATCCCAGGTACGCAGCACGATCCGTCCATCGGTGGCGATGGCCTCCGAGGCGTTGATCAAAAGGCTTTTGATCACGAATTGAAACTGAGTGCTATCCAGTTCCACCGGCAGCCGCCCCTGAATTCGCATTTCCGTCTGGATGCTGTCGTCGACAACCTCACGGATATCGGTGACGACGGTCTGAAGCGCCTGGGCGAGGGTCGTCTGCTGGGTCCGATATTTGCCCCCCCGGGCATAGGCCAGTAGTTTTTCGGCCAGGTGGCTCATGCGAAAGCAGCTTTGCTTCATGCCCTCGAGGTGGGTTCGATCACCAGGCCGCCCGGTGCTCTCGAGTTCCATGAGTTCCAGGTTGCCCAGCAGGCCGGCCAGGGCGTTGTTGAATTCATGGGCCACGCCGCCGGCCAGGGCGGCCACGGCTTCCATTTTGCGGGCCTGGATGAGGCGGTTTTCCATCTTTTTGCGCTCGTCGATGTCCTCGACAAATCCTTCCAGGTACAAAAAACGACCCGCTTCATCCCGGACGGCCCATTTATGCATACTCCCTACAAATGTGCTGCCGTCGCGGCGACGGTAGCGGTGTTCAATCCGCACGGGCTGCTGATCCGACAGCAGCGAGCGGATGATTTCGGGACGCATCTGCGGTTCGGCGTAGAGATCGCTGGCGACATCCTTGACGGCGGCCAGCATCTCTTGGGGCGAACCATAGCCGAACATGGCCGCAAAGGCCGGATTGATACTGAGAATGCGGCCATCCGTGGTTGACTGGAAGATGCCCAGGACCGCAGTTTCAAACAGGCGGCGATATTTCGCTTCGCTGGTGTGCAGCTGTTGGAGGGTATTGTTCAACTGCTTTTTATCTTTGATCAACTGCCGCTGCAGGTTGTTGTTATCGCGGTTGGCTTCAGCCAGTTGTTGATTCAAGCGATCCAATTGGGCCACATCATGCTCACCGAAGATCAACAGGCGGCCATCTAGAAGGAAAACTTTGGCTGAAATGCTTCCCGTGACGCGGACACCGTCACCGATGTTCATGATACCGGAAAAGATCTGCCCGCGCTTATCGCGGGCCAATTGAAGAAGTTTCGCAAAGCCCGGGTTCAGCAGGCGGTCGGCGGGGCGGACGTTGGGGTCTTTCAGCTTCAGCAGCGCCAGCATACCCGGATTGGCGTAGAGCAGATCGCCGGCCAGGTCGAAAACGGCGATGGCGGTCGACCGGCTCGAGAGCAGAAGGTCGCTCAGCGAGGTGGCATCGGTAACGGGAAGATCCAGGATGGCAGCACTTGGCTTTCCGGGGGACTCATTGGCCATGGCAGGTCATCTCCGTTGCCGGCGCCTTGCGGCAGACCCTATTGCCCAGGGTCGATATGGCGGCCGACGGTGCGCGACGGATGGTCTGTCAGGTTGGTAAAGTGGGGGATATTGACGATCATCCAGTCGTAGAGAGGCTCGATTGCATTGCAGGTCGACGCAGACAGGGTTTGCTCGAATATATCGACCCATGTGTTGAGTTGGGCGGCCCAATAACGGGTTTTAAATCCGCGCGAGCGATAGGCCCGGAAGACCCACAATACGGTGTCGACCAGTGCCTCCGGATGGTACGCCGACAGGATGGATTCGATAAAGCGAGCATGGTTGGCATGGTTGTCCTTCATCAAGGCGATGTTATCCGGGCCCACCAGATCCACAACGTCCGGGCGCGCCAGCATCTGGACGTTAACCGCGGCCACCATTTCTGCGCGTCGGGCGGCAAATTCGGCTGCCGCCTGCGGGGCGATGCCAGCGAGCCGCGCCGCGCTGACGATGAGATCTAATGTTTGCATGGTCAGTTCCTGTAGTTTAGATGGTCTCGTGGTTGACTTCCACGAGAACGAAAAAAGGGGGCCTGGGGGGCCGCGCCCGCCGAAGGGCCTTATGGGGCGGATGCCGGACGGGTGTTTTGGCCCAGAAACGTTTCCAGCGCATCCAGGGAAGCCACCCAGTGCACGCCATCATAGGGCCGGGTCAACGCCTGTCCGCCGTGGCGGAAGGCCTGCCCACCGATGAGGATCGGAAGTTTGGGAAAGCGCGCCGTCAGGGTATCCAGCATGGTCTTCAAAACCGCTAAATGCAGGTAAACGCTGAGGGAAAGACCCAGCATGTCCGGCCGAATGGCATCGATGTATCGAACCAGTTCTGCCGTTGGGGTGTTGGCCCCGAGATAGTGGCTGTCCCAGCCATGCATCTCGAAGACGTCGGCCACCATTTTACCGCCCACCTGGTGCAGTTCGTTTTCCACGGAGGCGATCACCACCTTGCGGCCGTTGGTTTCCGGGGCGTCGATATGCGCATAGATGCGGTTCATGAGCCCTTCGGTCACCGACGTTGCCAGATGCTCGGTGGCCACCGATATCTGATTGCGTTCCCAGAGTTCCCCGACCGCATACAAGGAGCGCTGGAGTAACTGCTGGTAAAGGGTCGTGATGGCAATTCCGCCGCCCAACAACTGGTCGACGATTCCGGCACAGGCGCGGCGGTCACCGGCCATAAGCTTCTGACAGTAATCGCGGAAAATATCTTCGGCGATGACCTGCCTTTTCCGATCCTGGTTTTCAGCATGGTTTTCCATTCGTGAATTTTCCGATCGCCCGTGGGTCCTTATATTAGGCTGCAACGATAACCTGTCAATCGCGTCACGGTCATTCCAGGAACCATTGACGGCGGTGGTGTGCGTATCGGTTGGCACCGGAATCGCAGGACCGACCCCTTAACGCGTCATCGCTATGGTTTCCCGCGACAGCTTTGCGTCGCTGCCGGTATTTTGGTTTGTGGTTGATGCGCCCCCGGTGGAGGACCCGAAGAGGTTCAACCTTCGTACATGTGTGCTGTTCAGCCAAGTCAACGGGAACCGCCCGAGAGTAATTTTCCAACCCGGGTGGCAATCGAAAGCCAAACTTTCATACGGCCCCCAATCCCGATGGGATCCCGTAAGGCGATCCATGTCATGAGGCCGGCTCTAATGGAGTTGACCAACCAGATCCGTCGTCGTTGGACAGAAGATGGCCCCAACGGCCTCGATACTTTTCCGATAGCGCTTACTGGCTTGCCCACCGACGATCAGGGGGCACCGACCATCGATCCAATCGGTAAGTTTGGTGAGTTCGCTGTGCATAAAAGCATCGTCGACGCGACAGGTGATACTCAAGGCAATCATTTGGGGTCTGACGATCGATGCCGCGGCGGCAATCTCTTCGCTTGGCAGGTTGGGGCCCAGGAAAACAGGCTCCCAGCCCTGATCCCGGACCGTAAGGGCTACCGCCAAGGCGCCTAAATGGCACCATTGACCCGAGGGCGCTGCAATCAACATGCGGGATTGAATAGACAATTTATCCAGGCCACGATTCAGCAGGCTGCCGAGTTGATCACGAATGACGGCAGACGCCAGGTGCTCATGGGCAATCCGCATTTGCCCCACAGACCATCGGTGGCCAATTGTTTGCATCAGCGGCGCGATCACCGTGCGGATCAAATCCTGCCGATTGAGGCTTAGTTCCGCCCGGCGAAGGACTCTACGTAAACCATCGCCGTCGAATGTGGCCACTGCCTTCAGGCATCTGTCAACGACATTTTGGACACTGACGGGAGAGGCGGAAGGATCATGAACAGGAACACCTGATGATGTGGAAGATTGATTGTCAAGATCGGTGAGTGCAACGAGCTTGCCCTGGTCGAGATCGGCAACCAGCGAAATATGATGTCCGCTGTCCACAGCTGCTTTGAGCAAACGAAGACGGGTCACATCATCAGGCGAGTAGACCCGACGGTTGGAGACCGAGCGGTCCGGTAAGACCGCTCGATAGCGCTTTTCCCAGGCCCTGAGGACGTGAACCGAAAGGCCTGTTTGCAGACTCACATAACCGATTGGAAAACCATCCCCAGAGGGCATCAAAACATCCTTTGGTCGTTGGAACGTTACGATGCTTTCTATGAGATTATACGCGCTTCGTCAAACGTTTCAATCGTTCATAATCTCAGAGATGGCCCGAGCGCAGTCGGCAACGGCATCTTCGGGCCCGTCCAGGTTAACGACGTGGTTTTCAAGGTCTATGTCAACAATGGTGCAGCCGTGGTTTTCAACGGTTGTCTTTAGGACATTTAAAAACATGGTGTCATCCATGCCATTCACCAACCCTTTCAAATTGCATTTAGCGGTTCAGTTCCGTTTCCATCATGGCTTCGACATGCATTTGATTGGAACGCCAGACGTTATTTTCATTGGCGTAGGATTCTATATTGCGTTGGGTGAGATGGGTAACCATCTGAATATCCTCGGTGGCAAGGTCCATTTCACCCAGTTTGGTGTAAAGCGTTGCGCGGCTGTGATAGGCGGCGCCGTATTCGGGTGATAGTTCAATCGCCTTGGTGAAATCACCAATTGCCCCTTGGTCATCCCCTTCCATTTCACGGGCCAGTCCTCGCAGGTGATGGGCACGGGCATATTTGGGATCCAGTTCGATCGCCCGGTTGAAATCATTCATCGCCGTTTTGGTTTCACCTGTTTTCATAAAGGCCGCCCCCCGTGATACGTAGGCCAGCTTATGATTTTGATCCCGCTGGACGACTTCAGTCAGCGTATCGATGCACGTTCCATAGTCCTGTCCAGCAAAAGCGATCATACCTTCATTGAATTTTTCATTAATTTTGAAGCTCATCATTTCCTCCTTTGTTTTTTGTCTAACTAAACATAGACAAGATAACATCCGCAGGTCAGTTGTCAAATATTGGGATAGGAAGGCACACGACGCGCCTACGCAAGCGATGGTTTTTCGTTTCGTTCGCGGGCAGAGATCGTTGAGCGCTCACATCATGGATATGCACGAGCGGGGGAGGACACGGGAAGCCTGCCAGGCAAACTTCCCGTGTGCGACTGCGGTAAGACCTTCAGGTCGAAGACCTTCGGTGACCTAGGCTACCGTTGTGGGCCGGGGGATTTGATACCCGTCAGCTTCTTCGGTGGAAAGCAGGTCACTTTCCAGATCATTACCTTTGAGGTCCGTGTAGGCATTGGCGGCACCTTCCGCCGTGGTGCGAATGGGGAATTTGAACCGTTTGATGGTCCCGTTGCGAAACTTGCAGGTCCACATCACGTCTTCCGTTCCCATCATCGGCATGATGCTGCTTCCGAGTGGTACAAAGTCAGCATAGCCCCTTACCTCAATCGCCTGCGTCGGGCAGATCTTCACGCATGAAAAACATTCCCAACACTGATCCGGCTCCTGGTTGTAGGCTTTCATTTTATCCGCATCCAGGACCATCAAATCGTTGGGGCAGATGTACATGCATGCCGTTTTGTCTCCGCCCTTACACCCATCGCATTTTTCAGCGATTACATAACTAGGCATATAACCTCCTAGCTAAGGGTTAAAATAGCGCTTTAAAGCCAACAATCATATTTAGCCTATTCAGCGCCAGGTACACTACCATGCCAATCATGGCAGACATCTAACTTTACAACAGGGGATACAACTGTCAATCTTTTGTCTAGATGAACGTCCAAATTAATTTAGACGCATCGCCCTACAAAAGGCGCCCGCCGTTCTTCAGCCCAGGACTCGCTTTGGCGAGAGGGGCCCTCGTCGAACAGTCCTTGCCAATGCGGCCGCCGAAATGCGAAGCCGACCCGAGGTTGCTCGTCGCATCGAGGCCATGGGTAGGCGGCCCAAGTCGTTTATTCTTACAAGACGGCCAGGAATGCGTTTTCCAAGGGATGCGGTGGGTCGTTTGGCCCCACCCGGATCCAATACCGGTGGAAGCGATTGGTGGATAATTGCCGCGCCGATCTACCCTCGCGATAATGATCGCGCCCCAAAACCCGGCGATGGCAGGATCGCTTTCCGCCCCAGGAGGCGGTTGATGTGGGCTAGATTATTTTACGGCCGGCAAATGCCATATGCCCGGCAGAGGGTGCCTCCGGCGGCCGCCGGTGGGCGGCCAGGCGAACGCGATTGCAATGTGCCCCTCTGCCGAGCGGGTTGTGGCAAGACGCCGTTACCCATCGCCGACAAGCGATT
>JASFFM010000246.1:0-6849 GCA_050124295.1 Desulfobacterales bacterium
AAAGCTTGAGATCAGGCATGATACGCTGACCGGTGTGCTGGAATACGCCGGCGTGACCGTTGCTGTGGCGACCATGGCCTACAAGCATGAAAACCTGATCTGCCCGGACAGTGGACGGCCCATAGCCTGTGATGCGAATGGGGTTGTCAAAAAAATGCAGAAAACACAGGTCAACTTGAAAATCATTCCCGATATCGATGGTTCGCTGAAGATCGTGCAGCTGGTGGCTTACAACCTTGATGACATTACCGTCAAGGGCGCCTGGGAAGGACCTGCGCGGCTCGCGCTTTTCCCTCATGTAAACGCGCCTGTCGCTGATCTACCGGTTAAAAAAGTCATATCCGGCATGCATTTCCTGGCCGACTTGACCCTGCCTTACGGGCGGGTGCTCCACGACTACTTGGAAAATTAAAGAGGACATCTAAAGAGAGGGATCGATCATGAACCCGAAAAAAACACGCGTGGCGATTTTTGCCCTTATCGCCATATTTATAGCCTGCTTTTTCTATTTTGATTTGGGACGCTATTTTACGCTGGAGTACTTCAAGGGGCAGCAGCAGGCCCTCCAAAACTACTATGCGGCCAAGCCGGCGCTGACGATTTCCATCTTTATGGGCATCTACATCGCCGTTACCGCGCTTTCCCTGCCCGGCGCCGCCATCATGACGCTGGCCGCCGGTGCCCTGTTCGGCACTCTGACTGGATTGATCATGGTATCGTTTGCCAGCAGCATCGGGGCGACCCTGGCATTTTTGGTCGCCCGGTTCTTATTGCGCGACTACGTCCAGAATAAGTTCGGTGACAAACTCAAAGCCATCAATGCGGGGGTGGAAAAAGAAGGCGCGTTTTATCTGTTCACCCTCAGGCTCGTTCCCATTTTCCCGTTTTTTGTCATCAATCTGGCCATGGGGCTGACCCCGATTAAAACGCTGGCCTTTTACCTGGTCAGCCAGGTGGGCATGCTCCCCGGCACGTTTGTTTACGTGAATGCCGGCACCCAAATCGGAAAATTGGAATCACTACAAGGCATCCTTTCTCCTGAACTGATTTTATCTTTCGCCCTTTTGGGAATTTTCCCACTTGCAGCCAAGAAGATCATCCGTGTGATAAAAGCCCGCAGGGCTGGTCAACCTTTTGCCCGAACCAAAACGTCTGAATATCATCCGGGGCCGACAAATCATTAGCGCTCACCATTTTAGGCGCCCATGCGGGGGGACCTGATACCCGCATACCACCCCCGCTCCATTTTTCGCATCTCTTAAGCAGGGAGATAAAAAACCATGCCGAAGCAAAAGCCAACCAAAACAAAAGCCAAGCACGCTAAAAAAACTATAAACCTAGCCTTACAGGGAGGGGGGGCGCACGGGGCGTTTACCTGGGGTGTTTTAGACCGGATACTGGAATCGGATCGGGTTGAAATTGCCGCCATTAGCGGCACGAGTGCCGGCGCCATGAATGCGGTCGTTTTGGCAGACGGGATTATGGCAGGGGGTAAAGCGGGCGCCCGCGAAGCGTTGGACAAATTTTGGCGGGCGGTGCATGAAGCCGCCGTCGCGAGCCCATTTCAACGCACACCGTTCGATCGGATGACAAACAACTGGAATTTGGATTATTCCCCCGGGTATTTATTCTCGGATATTTATTCGCGCCTGATGTCGCCTTATCAATCCAACCCTTTGAATTGGAATCCCTTGAGGGAACTGCTGGACAAGCAGGTGGATTTTGAGCGGGTTCGCTCCTGCAATGAAATCAAACTGTTTATCAGTGCCACCAGTGTTCGCAATGGTCAGGTCAAGCGGTTTGACCGGACCCGTCTGACCGTGGACAAGGTGATGGCCTCCGCATGTTTGCCCTTTATGTTCCAGGCGGTTGAAGTGGACGGCGAGGATTATTGGGATGGTGGTTATGCCGGCAATCCAATTTTATATCCATTCGCCTACCACAGCGACGCCCGCGATATCGTCATCGTTCAAATCAACCCCTTGGCTTGTCAGAAAACGCCCAAAACAGCCCGTGAAATCTTAAACCGCGTCAATGAAATCACATTTAACGCCAGCTTGTTGCACGAATTACGGGCCATTGATTTCGTTGCCCGGCTGCTGGATGAAGGCAGTTTGGACCCTACCCGTTATCGAAAAATGTTTATCCATTTGATTTCCGACGAGAAAGGGTTCGAACCCCTGAATGCATCCAGCAAACTCAATACGGAATGGGACTTTTTAAAACATTTACACGCCCTGGGATATGCCGCGGCTTCAAACTTCTTAGAGGAACACTACGATTGTCTGGGGGATCATTCTTCAATGAACGTTGCCAGCGTATTGCACGGATGTGCGGTCCCATAAATCGTTTCGGTTGAAACATCTTCCCATTCAAAAAGTCGATGCTTGCCAAGCAGGACCCCGTTTATCAGCAAAAATCGGAAGTGCATGTATGAAGCATTACGACGTGATCGTTGTTGGCGCCCCATCCGGTGGGCAAACCGCCGCCGATGACTTGAACCGAAAGCGATTGACCGTAGCCCTGGCCGTCGCGCTAACAACGCCAAAAGGAGACAACCATGACAACGGATAATCACGACGAGATCAAAGCGAGTTTCGATGGTGAAAGCCTCGAAAACCTCACCGGACGCATAAAGCAGCTTTTCGACGTCCAGGACCGCACCTATGGATTCCCATCGAAGACGTACCCGAAATGTTTTGTGGGCAGCGAGGCGGTGGCCCAGCTCGTAAAGGAGGGGATTGCGCTCGACGCGGAGGACGCCGTGCGCATTGGCAATATGCTGCTGGATGCGGGGGTGTTTCATCATGTCTTGGATGAACACGCTTTTAAGAATGAAAAGTTGTTCTACCGGTTCATTTCGGATGAAGACCATGGCACCGTGGCACGCAAACCCGATGGCAGTGCGGTCAGCTGGGCCGATTTCATCGCACCGCTGACGCGTTCGAAGGGCCAGGTCTTGAACCTTCAGCCGGCAATTCCGGAACGCGACCCGGATCTGGCCACGTTTGACCAGGTCGACCTTGAAGCCTGCGGCGTAGCGCCGATGGATGCGCACAACACGCGTATGCTGGATCTCCTGCATCCCAAAGAATGGATCGACCCTGAACCCAAGGCTTCGTACAACCTGGTGGTGATCGGCGGCGGCGCCGGGGGGCTGATTTCGGCGGCGGGCGCGGCCGGTGTCGGGGCACGGGTCGCGCTGATTGAGTCGCACCTGCTGGGCGGCGACTGCCTGACAGTAGGTTGTGTGCCTTCCAAGGCATTGCTGCGGTGCGCCAAGGCGGCGGCCGCCGTGCGCAACGCGTCTGCGTTTGGCGTCAAGGTTAGCGGCGAGATATCGGTTGATTTTGGTTTTGTCATGGAACGATTGCGCCGGCTGCGGGCCGGCATCGCACCGGTCGACTCGGCCCAGCGCTACGCCGAAAAGCTCGGTGTGGATATCTTTATGGGCAAAGGCAAATTTACCGGCAAGCATACGATCGAAGTCAACGGCCAGACGCTTAAATTCGCCAAAGCGGTCGTGGCCACCGGCGGCACGGCATCCGTCCCCCCGATTCCGGGCCTTAAAGAGGCGCCCTACCTGACCAATGCCAACATCTTTAATCTGACCGAGCTGCCGGCCCGCATGGGGGTTATCGGCGCCGGTCCCATCGGGATGGAACTGGCCCAGGCATTCCAGCGCCTCGGATCCCAGGTGACCGTTTTCTCCCGCGACGCTAAAATTCTGCCCAAGGAAGATCCGGACGCGGCCAAGATCGTGGAAAATTCGCTGCGCCACGACGGTGTTACCTTTGCCTACAACGTGAAATATAAGGGGGTGGAAAGCCGGGGCGGAAAGCCGCCGATTAGCGTTACGGTCGAAGACCCCGATGGCGAACGCACGCTGGAATTCGACGCACTGCTTGTCGCCACCGGACGAAAGCCCAACGTTACCGGTCTCGGGCTGGAGGAGGCCGGCATCGAATACGATGCGCGCACGGGTGTCAAGGTCAGCGACCGGATGCAAACGACCAACCCGAATGTCTACGCCGTGGGCGATGTGGCCAGCAAATACCAGTTTACGCACATGTCGGACTTCGGGGCACGCCTGGTGATCCGCAACGCCCTGTTCTTCGGCCGTGACAAATTCTCCGATCTGCTCATTCCATGGGCCACCTATACAGAACCCGAAGTCGCCCATGTGGGGCTTTATGAAAAGGATCTGACCGAACGCGGGATCGAATTTACCACCATCCGCCGGGCCTTTGACGATGTGGACCGCGCGATTGTCGACGGGGAGACGGAAGGCTTCGTGAAGATTCACATCAAGAAGGGCAGCGATCAGATCCTGGGGGCCACCATCGTGGGCGGCCATGCGGGCGACATGATCAGCGAGATCACCGTGGCCATGCAGGCCGGCATGGGGCTTGGCAAGCTGGCCAACGTCATCCACCCCTACCCGACAGCGGCCGAGGCCATCCGCCAGTGCGGCGACGCTTACAACCGGTCCCGTCTGACACCGACGGTCAAGAGTATATTCAACCGTCTCATGGCCTTCAAACGCTGAAACAGCGGTTCGGGGCGGATCGGTAGACGCTGCAAGCGTCCCTGTGTCCCCAATGGCAATCCGGCTCCACCACTGGAATGGTGCCCGGCAACATACGGAACCGTAAAGGACATACCGCCCATAACGTGGTGGTGACGCCAGGTTTCATTTTTGTCCTGAAACCAGGAGGAAAGCAAAGGTTGGGGGCCACCCTCGATTTGTGACGGATTCGAGCATAAGCCGCCGGGTGCGTTTGTTCAAAGCGGAGATGGCATCGGTAACCGGCTGAAATCAGAGCACAACCGCATCAGATCACCCATCAAAGTTTGCCCCCCATACCTGAGTTTGGTCCCCTTCGGACTTTCGTGGGAATCACCATCGATTGACGTGTCCAGGAATTGAGATTTGTCAGCCACCGTGGCAGGTAATCACAGGCTCTGGCAGGTTCGCTGTGGGCTCTATTTCAGCGTATGGAATAGGTGGTTCCGGCGTTTCCTTGCTGCCTTGCCGTGATGAAGACCTCTGCAGCAACCACAACAGGTTGGAAGGATCACACCTTAACCATATTTCGCTTCCCTGTTTTTTTGAAAGGCTTTTAAAATCTTGTCGGTACATAGGGTGTGACCTTTTCGGTAAAACCATCGTATATAACTATGATGGTGTTGCTTAAAATGATACGGCAACCAGATCAGCCCGGCTATTTCACCCGTTTGAGGCTTCCATTGACAAGGCATTCCGGAGCGCCGCGGTACGCAGGCGACCGCAAGCGCCTGACAAGCCGCAAAGGGATGCCTCGGGCTTGTCCGCAGGGTAAAAATAGCATGCCCTTCGTTCTACGTTTCGCCGGTCCCCAAGGGTTGCCTAACACATTGGCCACAATCTTCAGCTAAGACACGGAACCAATTTAGTACGCAATACGCTTTGAGATCGACGTTTTCGGAGTGTTGAAGAACCCCAAACCTGGCTTGTGGCAGGATCGGAAATGACAACCAAGATCAAGATCGATAACGACCAGAAAATCGTCAAGCGAGCCGTCTCGGGTGTGTTGCACACGGATCGAGCTGTCAACTTGCTTCGCGAGATCTCGATGAAATCAGAACTGCAACAGGGCTATGACATCCTCATTGATCTTCGGAAGTCCAAAACGGCACCTGAAATGACCGACTTGATGGCAATTATGTCGGCCTGGTCACGCTTTGCGGATGGTTTCGATAATAAGATCGCTGTCATCTTCCCTAAACATGAAGAGCATACCCGGTTCGCTCAGCTCTTCAAAGCATGCATGGAGGCACAGGGTTTAAAGTTCCGGCAGCTTTACGATTTTGATAGTGCCATCGAGTGGCTTAAGGGATAATTCTTCCCGCCAAACCGGCCTCCAGCCAGATATCAATTTGCCAGGCGTACCAAGAATCTCCACCCATCCCCCAAGACAACTTGCGTCTTCCCTCCCTATCCTGACCGCAAACCACCATGGAGCCGCAACACCTCGATTTGTGCAATACCGGCTATGTCCAACAACGCATGAATGCACCATGACCCTAAAAGCCAACCCCACCATAGGGTGGTTGGCCTTTTTTCTACAGGAATGGTGGCCGGATCACCCCCTGCGATAGTCCAACCATCCTGGAACCCCAAAATGAAATATGTTACGGTTTCGCTGATAACGGGAACCGATGGATGTTGGTGTGAAGCAAATGCCGACCAAGGAAATGGCAACATGAAAAGCTACCGCAAGGAGTTGTGGTTCAACGTGCCCACCCGCCGGGCTTTCATCAACATCACCCCGGATGTTCAGAAATGCATCGATGCGAGTGGCGTTTCCGATGGCTTCGTACTCGTCAATACCAAGCATATTTCGTTACGAATGTATCGAATATAAATTCAATGCCTTTTGTCCTGTTTGGTACTTATAAAAAACATCCTCCAAAAATGAAGTTAGCCAATTAAAAAAGGCAGGTCGACACTTCCACCCTGGCCTTTCAGCACGCCACCAAACACCATTCAGTCCCTCGTTCGAACCACAATCGATGTATCCAGGAATTGAGCTTCGTTGCGCAGTGAGAGGTAATCACAACTTTTGACGGGGTCGTTTTTGGTGGGATTATCTCATTTTATCCGTAAATCAGCGATAGTTGGATTCCTGGCACGTAATCGCAACTTTTAGCATGTTCAATTTTTGTGGAATAGCTTCAGTCTACCACATGATCGGCGATAGTTTTACAATAACCTGCCATGCCGCACCGCTGGTTGATGACATCCACCATCCGGCGATCGTTTTCGCCGCTTCGATCCGACATGGAATTCCCCCGAATCCTATTGAA
>JASFFM010000247.1:0-6847 GCA_050124295.1 Desulfobacterales bacterium
TAAATATCACAAGAAATCAGTTCCAACTGTAGGTGTTTTGATGCCCTAGAGCGCTTTTTTTAGCCTCGAAATCATCACCCTAGTGCTATGAACGCTCACGAAGCATGCAAGCGTCCTCATCAATCAGTTGCTTGCGCCACTTGGCGGCGAGCCCCATCCTTTTCTGGATGGTGTCAATCAAGGGCCGATTTCCAACGGCGAGGCTCCTGGTCCACTTTGCATCCCTACCATTCCCTTGGTTTAGCAAGCTGGCTTCAACCCACCTCCTATGGTTGATCCGTAGGTCTTGGTAACTACCGAAACCAGCCAGCTCTCCGAGCCTTTCGTCATTGATGAGGACATATTTCCTTGGCCTTTCGGTATCTCATTATACCCGCTGAAAGGCCATTCAGAGGGGTGATTCACACCCCCAGCCCGAACCATGTTCAGATCGATGTATACCATACACCTCAGTAGATGCGCACCGCTTTCGATGGCTGTAGCATGATCGCGGTCTTCCCCAAATATCCCTTTGCAGTTTTTCCGCTGATTGAATTCCTGGCCGGTGCGACCGGCAATCAATCGCAAGGAATCGGGTATCGTATTGCGGCCTTGATTAGCGGCCCCAAGCAGGTGAATATGGTTTGATGTGACCGTGTCGTTGAGGATAATCAATCCAGATCGCCTTTTTGATTCATAGCGCCACTGGCGCCACCGCCGTTGATCCCTGGCCAATTTGAGCAGGAATTCCCGTTTATGGCACCGGTGCGTAAGTTGCCATATCTGACCTGGGATACAATGTCGTTTTGCCCTTGCCATAGCAATGATGCCATTTTGAGCCCTAAAAAATGCCATCTCGGCCCGTTTTTAGGTATGGTTTTCGGTTTAGTCTTAATTTAGGCGGATGGCTACCGTGGCCCGACCCCATTCACCCATTAACCCCTGCCTTTATCGCCCGCTGCAGATGACCGCGGTGAAACTGATGCCGCCTCACGATTCCGCTTTCCGGATCGACAGAATCTTTAGGTGATGGAAAAACCCAGAACCAGGCCCATTCCTTGGCCGCATTCGGAGGAGCGCGCCTTTTTCTTTGCATGGTGCCATGGTTCCCGGGCAATCTTGCCATCCCCAGCCCTCAGGGCGTGCGCCTATCTTTCGCAGGAGGGCCGTCAACCGTGGGGCAGGTGCCTGGCCCGACAACATTTTAGTTTTCAGCGGATGGAAGGGGTAAAGCCGGCTTAAAAAGGAACAAAATGGGATACAGACGATTTTGGAATACAGGGGTATGGCTATCACGAAAGTCTCATTCGGGCAGCCGTAGATTCTCTTGAACGTCTTTTTCAGCCCGCGCAGCGATGATCTACTGGAGCAGACGGGAGCAACCCGGCGCAGGGCTCATCGTCCTACCGTCGCCGATGGTGGACAGACGCAGCTCAGGGGTCATGCAGAGAGGGTGCTTGTCGTCGTGGTGGGTGGTGGCGATGGGATCAACCCACCTGGGCCATGGGCCGGCCGCATGCCTTGCCAATGATGCCGGTGGCAGGCGTTATTCTTCGATCTGGATGCCGGCGGCGTAGCGACCGATGATGGCATCATCCACGCAATTGTCGAGTTCATCAGGCGTTGCCGATTCGCGATCTTTGAGTGCGTTGAGCGGACAGATAAATTCATTGCCGACGTCATCTTTGACGCGCACCCAGACATCTTTATCTTCTTTGGCGCTCATGTTTCCTCCTGTGCAGCTAGTCCCGCTTAAAGATAAAAGGCCAGATTTAGGTCTCCAAAACCCTTCTCAAAACCACTCAGCCATAACAAGCGTTCGGGCGGATTGCTGTCTTCGATCACCTTTCCCTTCTTGCCGGAAGCTCTGGCGCGCCGAAACGCTTTATTGATTGAATCATTAAGCGATTGAATGTGATAACCTAAGTCCTTCTGCTGCGGCCGTAAAGAGACCCGATCGATATTTTTCCGATGAACACCGCGGTCAAAGAAAACACCCGCCTTTTGGGATCGCGTTTATTTCCGATGGTCGTAAAAGCCTTCCAAGCTTATGGATGCCGGCATTTGGCAGGGCCAATCGATGAGGCCCTGTGGATCCAGCAGGGTTACCAGGCCGGGATCACGCATATGGTTCCATTCGAAGGGTTCGTAGACCAGATCGGGCGACGGCAGGCCGAGCGAAAAGTGCAGGTGCGGGAGGATACGCGCCTTGGACTGGCTGGTGTCGGCGATGGTGGCAATGATATCCCCTTCCCTCACGACAACCCCGGGCCGGATGCCTTCCCGGGGCCTCGTATGGGCATAAACCGATATCGCCCGGGCATGGCCGTGGAGAACCTTTTCATGTTCCATCACCACGGCCTGGCCCAGGTAATCGGTGAACAGGGCCTTTACCCGGCCGTCGTGCATGGCCGGGATGCGGGTACGGCTATCGAGACGGCGCACCTGGTCGGAGAAATCCCGGTAGAGGCAAAAATCGATTCCTTCATGCGGGAAATCGCGTTGGCCAAAGTCTCCCCACCACTTTTCCGGAGAATCGAAGCGCATGCCCGGAGCGAACACCCAGCGCTGGAAATCATTCCGGTGGATTCCATTGGCGGCAAGGAGTCGTTCGGTGAAACGGGTTTTTTTAAAGCGCATGATCGGTTCCCCGTGCTGGCGGGAGGCTCTGGCCAAACGTCCCAAGCATCATGTTTCCATCGATAAAGATTATCTTCCGGCCCGCAATCGCCCGCCCAAAACCTATATCCCTCTGTTCAGGGCACAGACGATCACCGTAAGGACGTTGTCTTTCCTCGCGGCGGCCGGCGACACATAGCGGGGCGCTGCGCGGCCGACAATGCCATCGGGCCCTCCCAGGCAGTTGACGTGGGTAATCAAATGGCAATTGGGATTGCAAGCAGCGGCAATGACCCGCATCGTTTCGAACACACCGCATCCCGTTTAGGGACCGCACCAAGGTCAGTCCCGCGTTGGCCCATCGACGACCACATAGGTTACCGAACCGCCGGAGTAAGCCCGCCTGTACCAGACGCCGTCACACTGGTAGTAGATGACATCGGCCACAGTCACCGAAGCCTCACAGTAGTCCGTGCTGAAATGTGACGCCCCATACACCGTGCCCACCACCGCCCGATGGTGCCAGCGGTCCCAGTGGTCGTCGTGATCGTCGCGGATATCTTCGCGGCGCTCCTGGCGCTTTTCGCGAACCTCTTCGCGTTTTTCCTGGCGCTCTTCCGGAGGTGCGGCCGGCAATGGTCGGGGCCTTTCGGGGCGAACCTCACGCCTTGGGGTCGTCGGCCGGGCGGTGCGGCCGACCCGGCTTGCGGAGCGCGAGGAAAAGCTGCCTCCGCTGGCCGGCCCCACCCGGGAAAAGTGGGCCCCGCCCATGCCGCGGCCGCCACCCCGGCCGCCGCCACGGCCGCCGCGGGCCATCGCTTCGGCAACCAACAGGCTTAGAAACAAGGTCAGTGTCCCCAGGACAGCCATTTTCAAAACGGGGGTCGTGAACCGCATCAGTTGCCTCCCTTTGGGTTTTCTTCCCTCGCGCCGCTCTCCATTTCCGTCAAAAACGGGATGCGCTCGGTGCTTGCCGGCGGTCTAAAGACAAAATCCCGATCGGCAATCGCGGGGGTCATGTCCCAGTCCGAAAAGTCCGCCCAAAAATTGGGTTGCCCTTCCGCGTCGCGATAGGTGATGACCAACCGTCGGGGCAGCGGGTCGCCCGTCGTGGGAATCCACACCTGAAAGTCGATCTCGCCGGTGCGCCCGGCCAGGTGCACGCTAGGTATATCGGTAAGCGCGGAGACTTCCACGAAAAACAGTTCTTGGAGGCGCCTTTGCATTTCTTGCGCAAAATCATTGCTCAGCATGAGCGCCAGGGGCATGCGCATCCTGAGATTTTGCAGGAAGTGCGCCAGGGCTTCGTCCAGGCTGCCCGGTTTTTCAGCTTGGGCATAGACCTGGTCTGTTTCACTGTAAGCCGTCATCGTTCGCCCGTCGAAAAGCACCAACCCCTTTTCGCCGCTGCTTTTGACGATTTCCACCCGCAAGCGGTCGGGCCGGGCAATGGTGATACGGCGCCGTTCGCTAAACTCGATCTTCTGACCCGATGCCTGGAGCACCTCGTAGCCCATCCGCACGGTGGTCTGGAACTGCCGGGCGTCGGATAGAAAGAGCGCCATGCGATCGAGGTAGGGCCTTGGATCCTCAACCCCGGGCGGCGGCACAGATGGGTCGGCGGCCCGGGCTGGCGCAAAGACCAGCGAGACGCTGAAAACAACAGCCAAGAGAAAATATACCGTTCTTGTGGGGCGCATGCGTTTGCCCTCCTTATCCAAAGAAACGTGGGACCGTCAACCTTTCCCGTCAAGGCCTCGCCCCCACCGGCAGGCAAGAGCCCCGCAAAAGGAAGCGGTCGACGGCCGGATCAGGATGGGGAGATGACCACCCTATGGGCGCATCGTCTCCAATGGGTCCGTTCTCGGAGGAAGGACGGTGACGGGCGACGATGCCATGCCTGCGGCCGTGGAAGAATTTGCTTCCGTCCGCGCCAGCCCGAACATTGCCTGCAAATAGGGATACCCACTTGCTGGGATGCCTGGGTTCCCCGTCTTGAGGGAAGGTTGCCGCCAATGGGTCCGGCAGCCCTTGGTGAGGGGCGCATTGCCGAACGCGGCGCATACCCTTGGCACACGGCGGGCAAACCCGCGGCATCCCTGGCCGGGGTTATCCGGCGCCTGCGGTCGCATGCCGACCGCGGCGCGCCGGTAGGCCTTGTACGGGAGGCCTCCAACGCCTGACATCTCCGGCCTAGGTTGGTGTGCGGGAAGCGGTATTCAAGAGTTCCCCGGCCAGCTTCGAGAGGCCTTCCATGTCAAAATTGTCGACCATGCGATCGATCTGCCGCGCGATGGGGGCCAGATCGTGCGCGTGGGCTTCAAGGGATTGGGCGATCCGATGCAGCTCGCCGATGTCACCGATTTCAGCGGCGGCTTGCAGGCGCGTGGCCGTGTCCCGGGCCAGTTCGGGCGGCATCGCCCCGCGGGACGATGGCGGCCGGTTTTCAGGACCGGCCCGGCGCTCGGCATCCGTCATCAGGTTTCGAACCGCCGCGGCGGCCGTGTCCAGGGCCAGCACCAGTTGGCTTAGGCCGGCATCCAACTGGGCCGCCGGGGGCGCGCTGTCGCTGTCGACGCCCTTGACCAGTGCTTCCATGGTCATGGTCGCGGCCAGAAGCTGGCGGGCCTCCAGGTTGCCGGCCACCCCCTTGAGGTTGTGAACCTGTTCGTTAGCGCGCGGAAAGTTACCGGCCGCAATGGCCTCCCGGATACGTTGCCCGGCATCGGCATAGCGACGTACAAAATCCACAAGCAGTTTGCGGTACAATTTGGGGTTGCCCTGCAGACGCCGCAGGCCGGCGGCAATGTCGAAACCGGGCAGTTCTGCCGGCAGAGCCGCTGCAAACGCGTCGTTCGCCGCCGGCCCGGAACCATCCGGCGGAATCTTCTGCAGCGGCGCGGAAACATTCTCGCGGGGCGCAATCCAGCGCTGCAGGGCGGCCAACAGACGCTGGGGGTCAATGGGTTTGGTGATGTGCGCCTGCATCCCGGCATCCAGACTTTTCTGGGCGTCGCCGGCCATGGCGTGGGCCGTCATGGCGATGATTGGCAGATCCTTGAAACGGGCATCCCCGCGAATCGTGCGGGTCGCCGTGTAACCGTCCATCACGGGCATCTGCACGTCCATGAGCACCGCGTCATAGGCGCCGGTTTGAACCGCCGCCACGGCTTCCTGACCGTTGTCGGCCAGATCGACCTGGAACCCGGCTCCCTCCAATATCTCCCGGGCCACCTGCTGGTTGATCACATTGTCTTCCGCCACCAGCAGGCGGACACCGGCGATCTTTAGGGTCCCTGCCCCGGGCCGATCGGCCGGCGCGGGTCGGCGGCCGGGTGCGCGCGTCCCCTGGTCGAAGGCCTCCAGGATGGCGTCGAATAGGCTAGAGGGCGCAACCGGTTTGATCAGCAGACCGTCCAGCCGGGCGCTTTTCATTTCCCGCAGGGCTTCGTCCTGGTCGTAGGCCGTCACCAGGATGATCTTGGGCGGGTGTTGCCCGCCGGTGGCCGCTTTCAGGCGCCGGCTGGTTGCGATACCATCCAGGTGGGGCATTTTCCAGTCCATCAACACCAGATCGAAAGGTCTTCGATCCAATGCCCGGGACACCATGTCCAACCCTTCTTCACCGGAGGAGGCCTGCTGAACTTCGAATCCGAAGGACCGCAGAATTTCCTCGAAAATTTGGCGCGAGGTCTGGTTGTCGTCCACCACCAGGACCTTCAAGCCTTCCAGATCCTTGTGCAGGTCGCCTGAAACCCGGTCTTCGCCGGAGCCGATGCCGAAACGGGCCGTAAAGAAGAACTCGCTGCCCACACCGGGTGTGCTCGCGACCCAGATCTCGCCGCCCATCATGCTCACCAGCCGTCGGCAGATGGCCAGACCCAGCCCGGTGCCGCCGAATTTACGGGTGGTCGATGGATCGGCCTGACTGAAAGCCTGGAAAAGCTTATTCATTTGTTCTTCGGTCATCCCAATGCCGGTATCGCGCAGGGAAAACTGCAAGGTCACCTCGTCTGCGGATTGATCGGCGACCTCGGCATTCAACACGATTTCGCCCTCTTCGGTGAATTTGACCGCATTGTTGCCCAGGTTGATCAGCACCTGGCTGAGACGCAGGGGATCCCCCACCAGATTCTCGGGCACCCGGGGATCGATGCGGAAGAGCACTTCCAGGCGATCGCGCTCCTGGGCTTTCAGGCTGATCATGTTGGCCACGTCCTCCAACGTCGCGGTCAGGCTGAAATCCACG
>JASFFM010000248.1:0-6824 GCA_050124295.1 Desulfobacterales bacterium
TCAACGGCATTATCAAAAGCGCGGTCTTCGAGGCGATCTTCAGCGATGCTCCACTCGTCACACCGGATCACGTGCGCATCGCGCTGCAGGAACACCTCAGTCTGGAGGGCGCGATTCATAAAGAAATCGCCCGTAACAAAAAGGACCTCAAAAAATACATCGATTCGATCACGGATTCGATCGGTTACGTCGTGGGCCTGGCCGTGATCGACGCGGCATCATCCGGCCAGATGTACGGTCAGCCCCTGCCGATTCACGGCCAGGTGGATGCCGGTGGGGCCGACCGGGTTGTCGCCGCCGGTAAAATCGGAGAGATTGCCCTTGCGGCAGCCCAGAATGTAAGGGCTTCGATCCGTCGGATACTCAAAAAAATCGGGGCCCCCTACCTGGGGTACGAAATGCATATCGAGTATATTCAGGCCCATGGGGGCATCGAGGGCGACAGTGCCTCGGCAGCTATCGACGCCGCGCTGATATCCGATTTTATTCGCCAGCCGGTCAATGCGAAATATGCCGTGACCGGGTCGCTGACCGGCGACATCATTCTGGCGGTGGGGGGGGTCACCGAAAAATTGCGCTCCATTATGGATTCCTTCCTGGGCATGCAGGGGGCCTGTGTCCCCTGGCAGAACAAACATGACATCGAACCCCTGCTGATCAACAAAACCGCGGAATTTATTCAATGCAACGACATCCCTGGGATTCGAATTTACCGCGACGACGATGACCAGGACCCATTTGATGTCTATTTTTGTAAAACCAAGTGGCATGTATATCAAGTCGTGATGGATATTGACCGGGATCAGGTCGAACGTCGCATGGCCGACCGCTGTCGCCGTGATGCCGACCTTATCCAACGCTCGGATCGCTCCTGGCGTAATCCTTAGCTCTTCCTGCCGCAGGACCAAGGCAGGCCCCGCGGCGGCTTTCCGAACAAAGACCCAAGGCGACCAAAGTGCAAAATACCATACCTGCGGCGACTTTATCCGGTGCTGCGCATCAGAATACCTTGGCCAAAATGCTGGATGCCCTGGGCATCCCGGTTGCCCTCATCGATGGCCGCAGCCGACTTCTGGCGGCCAACATGGCCTGGTCAGACTTGATGAGACCGCGAGATCCCCAGGCGCCGGCCCCGGAGCAGCGGGCAACTTCATTCAGCCATTGTCTGCCCTGGTTCATCGGGCCCCCTCAGACGGCCCAGATTGCTGATCGCATCCAGTCCGTGCTGGACGGCACCTTGCCGGCCCATCAGGAGGATATTCATTGTCCCTCGGGAGACCACAAGCATTGGTATCGGATCGATATCCAACCATTCACCGATCAGCACGACGCCGTGATGCTGGTTTGCCATGACGTGACGGAACAGCGGAAGACCCAACGGTCGTTGAAGAAAAGCCGTGGCCATCTTTACCAGGCCCAAAAGATGGAAGCGCTTGGCACCCTCGTGGCCGGGGTCGCCCATGAGATCAACAATCCCATCAGCCTGATGATGTTCAATCTGCCCATCGTCCGCCGTGTGTGGCAGGACATCCTACCGCTTTTGGAACAAATGACCCCCCCCATCACCGGCCGCCGCTTGGGTGGTTTTTCGTTGACCTATCTCCAGACCAACTTCAGCCGGCTGATCGATGACATGGATATGGCGGCCAGCCGTGTATCCAAAATCGTCAAGGACCTGAAGAACTTTTCACGTCGGTCTTATGTCTCGGAGAAAAAACCGCTCCAGATCAACGCCGCTGTGACCAATGCCCTTCGCTTGGCGCGCACGACGATTCAGAAATCGGGTGTCGATCTGATCATCGCGTTGGCGGACGATCTGCCATGCATTCATGGCAACCTGCCAAGCATCGAGCAGATTATTCTTAATATTCTGATTAACGCCGTTCAGGCCATTGACGGCGAGCAGGGCAAGATCACTATCAAGACCGGTCTGCGCCCCAAGGATGCCATGGTGTTCGTGGCGCTGACCGACAACGGTCGTGGGGTGGCGCCTTCTGTGGCGGAAAAGCTATTTGATCCCTTCGTGACCGATAAACAAAAAAGCGGTGGATCGGGACTGGGCTTGGCGGTCAGTTACAGCCTGGCCCAGGCCCACAATGGCAGTATCACCTTCGAAGCGGCGGCCGGAGGGGGCACCACTTTCACCATTTGGCTGCCCGCCGACCGGGCGCAGGGCCTGACGAACGTACTCGTCGTGGACGACGACGCCATGGTGCGAGAATTGATCGTCCAGCTGCTGAGCGAGTCAGGCGCCTACCAGGTGGCGGAAGCCGCCAGCGGCATCGACGGTCTTCTGCGTATCGGCACCTCAAGGCCCGATTTATTGATTCTCGACCTGAAAATGCCGGGCATGAACGGCCTCGACGTATGCCGTGCCGTGCAACGCAATGAACAACTGGCAACCATGAAGGTTTTGATCACGACGGGTCACCCCAACCACCCTGATCTGGACGAAATCAAGGCCATGGGGTATACGGATTGCTATATCAAACCGGTACGCGTGAAAGCCTTCAGGAAGATCGTGGAAGCCATGACGACACCGCCAGCAACGGGAAAATGATCATGCTTCACCGCAGCTTAAGAATCGACAGGAATTGTAGGATAGGCCCATGGGTGGTCTTGCCACTGATCTTGATGGTCCTGAGCTGCGCTGCCTGGTCCACCGTGCGGGCGCAGGATCTCACCATCTATGCGGAGGACGCGGCGCCATTTAATTTTGAGCGCAATGGCGAATTGACGGGATCTTCCACGAAAATTGTCATCGAAATCCTCGATCGCCTGGGGATCGATGCCCCGATCAGGATCATCCCCTGGGCCAGGGGGTATAAGAAGGCTCTCACCGAGCCCAATGTCGTGCTTTACTCAGTGGTACGTTCCGTGGAAAGGGAGAAACGCTTTTATTGGGTCGGACCGCTGGCAACGGTCCGATCGTCATTTTATGCGCCGAAAGAAGCCACGATCGTTGTTCGCGATATCGATGACGCCCGCGAGCTCAGGCGCATCGGCGTCCGTCGGGCCGACGCCCGTGAGACCTATTTGCAAAAATTGGGATTGATCAATTTAGAGAGCACCAACTCCAACCAGAGCAATTTAAAAAAGCTGCTCGACGGCCGCATCGATCTATGGGCCACAAGCAATATCGAGGCCCGGGGGGTCACCGAGCAGCTCGGCATCGCGCCGGACGCGATCAAGCATATTTATACCTTTCAGCAAGTTAATCTCTATGTCGCCATCTCGAAACAAACCCCCATGGAGGTGGCCCATACCTGGCAGCGAACGCTTGATCAGATGAAAACCGACGGAACCTTCGCGGCCATCAGTCGGCGGTGGCTGCCAGAAACCAGCCTTCCCGAGGAGGTGACCCGTCCAACGGCCGCCCGCAGCATCAAGGAAAAGATGACCATCTTTTCCGAAAACTCGCCGCCCGGCAATTATATTGAAAACGGTCAGCTCAAAGGCCCGGCCGTCAAGGTCGTGCAGGAAATTCTGCGCCGGCTGTCTCTGGATGCCGAAATAAAAATGGTGCCCTGGGCCCGGGGCTATCAACTGGCCCGTACGCAACCCAATGTGGCCCTATTTTCCACCACGCGCCTGCCGCAACGGGAAAAGTTGTTCAAATGGGTCGGCCCCTTATATACCCAGCGGTGGGGATTCTACGCCCCCCGGGATACGGATTTGGTCATCGCGTCGATGCATGCCGCTCGGGCGGTGGCCCGCATCGGCACTTATCATAAAGACGCCAAAGAGCAGTATCTTCTATCACGCGGGTTTCGCAATCTGGTCAGCACCAACAACAACATCGGCAATGTCCGTCACCTTCTGGAAAAAAGAATTGATCTGTGGGTCAGCTCGGATTTCAACATGCCTTACATCGTCCGCTATGCGGGGTATAATCCCCTTCAAATCAAACGGTTGTTTTCTTTCAAGACCGTGGGCAATTATATTGCTTTTTCACGGCAAACACCCGATCATATCGTTCATCGATGGCAGGCGGTGTTGGACGACATCCGGCAGGACGGCACCTGGGCACGATATTTTGGGCCTGTCCAGGCGCCGATCGATTAAAATAGATCGAGCGCACCCCCCCCGCCTGGGTATCGGCCGCCGGGTGACGCGGCCTTCATACGTGCGGCAAGGATTTGGCGATGCGCCGCGGCCCGGCCACGCGGTGGGGAACGCGCGGTCTGGCCCGCCGTGTGTAAGCACCAAGGAAAGATTATGACCGATTCTTCCCCAAACCACCGAACGACACGGATGCACAGGCGATTTAACCGCTCTTTGTCGGTCGATCTTACCCTGGGACTGGTTGTAACCCTGATACTCATCGAAGGCCTGCTCCTGTTGTTTCTTTATCAGCGACAATCTCGCATCATGCAGGAAGAAATCGAATTCAAAGCCGATGATTACGCCCTCAAACTCAGCGAAGTTCTGGCGGTGCCGATGTGGGATTTTGATGATAAACAGATCGAAAAAATCGGCAAAGGCTTTTTGCAGAATGAACTGGTACGCCAACTTCGCATCACCAACAACCAGGGCAATCAGATTCTGGTACTGGAAAACCCCGGCGATGAGGGACCGCTGATAAAACGCGCCGTCGATATTCAATACAATGCCCAGACCATCGGGCATGCCGAAATTGTCCTCAGCGCCGCATTCTACTTTCAGGAGCTGGTTTTGCTGCGCAACGTCCTGCTTACGGTGCTATTCGCTTCGGCCCTGGTTTTCTTTCTGGCCTCGGGGCTGCTCTTGCGGTTGTTGTTGCGAAAGCCCCTCCGCGTTCTGGCCCAGGGAATGGATCGCATCGCCAGGGGAGAATTCGACCACCGAAGCGAAAACCTTTCCTACACCGAATTGACCGGTATTGCCGAGCGATTCAGCCAAATGGCAGAGCAGATCAAAGGGCGCGAAAAGGCGCTCACCGATATCAACAAGGAGTTGCACGCGGTCAATACCCAAGTGCGGCGACGGATTCAATATGAACAAATGCTTGCGGAATTATCGGCCCAGGCGGCATCGGCAAAGGATTTCAGCCGTTTTGCGGAAAACAGCCTGCAACTGATGGGGGCCACCTTCGGTTTCGCCTGGGTCGGTTTTTACCGGAGCCGGTCCGACGACACGCACCTGTCCATCGTATCCGAATGGCCGCCAAGGCAACAGGCCAAAGGACCGGCTGATCTTCAAATGACCGGGGAGGGTTTTGGTGCCGAGCTTATGGATGCCCTTCGCGATCGTCGAACCATCATGTTCATCGATCCGCAACTACCCGATTCGGCGGTGAACGCACAAACGGACATTCAGAATCTGCTGGCATTTCCCATCGAGGTGCAACAGCAGTTGTATGGCGGTATCCTTTTTGGCGGTGATTCCGAAACATCGGATTGGGAGGACATCAGACCGCTGCTGGAAACGGCCGTTCAGATTATCGTCAGGTTCATCGAATCCTTCCAGGCGCGGGAACTGCTATCAAGAAGCGAGGCGCGTTTCAGGGAATTGGCCGATATGTTGCCCGAGACGATATTTGAAATGGATCGGAGCGGATATCTGACCTATGTCAACCAAAGTGGACGGAAGCAATTTGGATATGGGAACCGGGACCTGCAGGCGGGAATGCGCGCGCTGGAAATGTTTGCCGAAGCTGAAAGACCGCGCCTGGGAAACCATATCCAAGCCGTGCTGAACGGCAAAGCCATGCGCCTCAAGGAATTTCGGGCCCAGCATAAAGATGGCTCCCCGTTTCCCACGATGGTCAGTTCGACCCCCATCCGCAAAAGCGGGCAAATCAAGGGCCTGCGGGGATTTGTAATTGATATTTCGGATAAGAAAAGTCTTGAAGAGCGGCTGCAAAAAGCCAACCGCATGGAAGCCATTGGAAACCTCGCGGCGGGTGTCGCCCATGATCTCAACAATATCTTAAGCGGGCTGGTTGGCTACCCTGATTTACTACTTCTCGATTTGCCGGCGGAAAGTCCCATGCGCTCGCCGATCCAGGCCATCAAGGATACCGGGCTCAAAGCCGCGGCCGTGGTTCAGGATTTGCTCACGCTGGCACGTCGCAACATCGCCGAATTACACGTTGTCAACCTGAACGCGGTGGTTGGCGAATATTTAGATTCCCCGGAACACTCACAGCTCGGGCATCGCCATCCGGGGATCCATGTCAAACTCAAGCTGAACGACGATTTGATGAATGTGGCCGCCTCCGCTCACCACCTTTCCAAATGCCTCATGAATTTGGTGGTCAATGCCATGGAGGCCATGCCGGCGGGCGGTGAACTCCAGATTTCGACCTGCAACCGTTATGTGGATCGTCCGCGGGAAGGTTTCGAGACCATACCGGAAGGCGATTATACCGTGCTCAGCGTTATTGATTCGGGCATCGGCATCTCCAGCGAAGATTTGCAGAATATCTTCGAACCGTTCTATACCAAAAAACGAATGGGTCGCAGTGGCACCGGCCTTGGAATGTCCGTGATATGGGCTACGGTGAAAGATCATGCCGGCTTTGTGGATGTCACCAGCAAGGAGGGCCGCGGTACCCGTTTTGATCTGTACTTTCCGGTAACACGCGAAATGACCACGCCCCGATCGAACCGGATTCCAGTCGAGGATTACCTGGGCAGCGAACGCATCCTGGTCGTCGATGATATCCCCGAACAACGACGGATAGCGGCCGACATGCTTGGTCGACTCGGGTATAATGTTTCTACCGTCGCCAGCGGAGAAGCAGCCATCGAGATGATTCAGCAGCAGGCCGTGGATCTGGTGGTACTGGATATGATCATGGATCCAGGTATTGACGGGCTGGAGACTTTCCAAGGCATCCT
>JASFFM010000249.1:0-6795 GCA_050124295.1 Desulfobacterales bacterium
GTCGGCGTGGATGTCAACAAAAGTGGTTATCAAAAAGACATGGGCTCCCCTTTCCGGCCCAGCACGCCCGAGGAAGCCCGTCTGATGCAGGAGCTCACCGATCATCTTGGTCAGCGCTTCATCGATTTGTTGACCGAGCACCGTCAGATTGCACCGGAAGCGCTGGCGGAGATCCGCTCCGCGCGGATTTTCCTGGCGGAGGAGGCCCGGCAACTGGGAATGGTGGATGATATCGGGTATGTCGAGGATGCCATCCGGTCCGCCAAAAGCCTGGCCGGGCTACCGGACGATGCCAAAGTGGTCATCTACCGCCGGGCGAAATTCCCGGACGACACGGTCTACAATTCCGCCGGCAGCGCCACCGGCACGGCGGAACCGGATCTGATCCATATCGACCTGCCGGGGTCGGTGGGTGACCTGGATAGCGGTTTCTTCTATATCTGGCCCCCGGCCGCGGGCATTTAACCATTGACCAACACACCGCGCGCCCCCCTTGCGGCATGGGGGGCCCTGTTTCCCCAGTTTGCGCGCCTGGCGGATGAACACAAGCGCCGGCATGCTTTCAAACGCTTCCCCGCGTTCGACGATGCTTGCGAGTGGGTCGGCAAACCCCAGCGCTTCGAGCGGCTGACCCTTGATGGGGACCCCCATCCCCCTGGACACAGACCTGATCTTGCCATAAAAGCCTGCAATAAGCCCCGCCCCGGCGATCATGTGCCAACGAAATCGGTCCTCATCCCTTTCGCGCCCACCGGTTGAAAAGGGTACGCGCTGCGTTCTGCAATGGCTGTTCACAAAGGGTTGCCGGACCCATTTAGCGCAACCTTCCCATGAGACGGGAAACCCATGCATCCCAGCAGGTGGGCATCTATACGTTCATGAAAGGTTCGGGCCGTTTGCCGAGGATTTGGGACTTGCCCTTGTTCGGGACGGTTGCTATCCTCCAGAAATCTGTTAAGCGATCCCATTTAGCATGGCTGTCCGGGATGCCCGTTATGGCCGACGATGGTTGCCCTGGTGGGCCCGTTTTCGAACCCGGCATGGCGGAGGCATCGCGCATGGGCATCATCACCCGGGGGGTCGTAAGCATCTTGCGGGGCACAGGCTGCCACCGCACGCCAACAGTCTTCAAAGAAGCTTACAATCCAGCGTATCGTTTGTTGCCGTGGGGTTGTTCCCGCCCCTGATGGCCATGGGTGTGTCCGGAGCGGTCAACATACCCGCCTGACGGGTGTTGGGCTTTGTTTTCCGAATACCGGACCTGCAATGCGGCTGGTGAAGATCCCACTTCATCTCCATCGGCGACACGCTTGATCGACAAAGCGGAAAACCCTTCCCTTCAGGCAAGGCTAAATCAAAAAGGAGGCCCACGATGTCGAGGCTCGAATATCGGGCGGGATGGTGGCCGTTGATCATTCTCTTCGTGATCTTAATGCTGTGCATGCCGGCCGTCCCCTCGGGGGCGGCCCAGGAAGGCACCTTCAGCGGCAGCTGGATTGCCACCGGAACACGCCAGCTGCAGGAATTTGCCGAGGGGCGTGAGGTGTTCACCTTCCAGGTCAAGGGGCATGTGAACCTCATCGACAACCTTGGCGAAGTGACCGATTTCTGGTCGCAATGCACAGGGCTCTGGGATGCGGCCACCGGCAGCACCACCCGCTGCGTCTGGCGCGGAATGGAAGGCCAGAAGATCTTTATCACCCTGGATGGTCAACCACTGGAAGAAGGCGTTCAGGTGCGCGGTGAAATTATCGGGGGCACCGGCAAGCTGAAGGGCATCACGGGCGCCTTTACCTTCACCTGGTCTTCGGTGTTCATCAATCCGGATACTGACACGCTGACCGGACACACCGAGAATATCTCCGGGACCTACCGCATCCCCTGAACTAAGGTTGGCCGCGGCGATGGCTTGTCAGTCAAATCCCTACCTGTGGATATATCGAAAGGAACGCTAACGATGTGGATCATCGAACTTGTGGTCGTTTTATTCTTCATCTGGCTGGGGGCGCGCCTGGGGAGCATCGGCATCGGCTTTGCCGGGGGCTTCGGTGTGCTGGTGCTGGCCCTGGGTTTCGGGCTCAAGCCGGGCAGCATTCCGATTGATGTCATCCTGATCATCATGTCCGTCATCGCCGCCATCGCCGCCATGCAGGTGGCCGGCGGGCTTGATTATATGGTCTTTTTGGCCGAAAAAGTCCTGCGCAGCAACCCCAAATACATCACCTTCCTGGCACCGGTGGTGACCTATAGCATGACCATTTTCGCCGGCACCGGTCTCACGGCCTTCTCCACCCTGCCGGTCATCGCCGAAATCGCCAAAGAAAAGGGGATTCGTCCCTCCCGCCCGCTGGCCATCGCCACCGTGGCCTCCCAGATCGCCATTACGGCCTCGCCCATCTCGGCCGCCGTGATCTTCTTTTCCAGCGAGTTGGAGAAACTGGGTGTCAGTTATCTTCAACTGCTGATGATCAGCATTCCCAGTTCCTTTACGGCCTGCATGCTGGCCGCGGTCGTCACCAATTTTCTGGGTAAGGATCTCGAGGACGATCCCGTCTACCAGGAACGGCTGGCCCAGGGGTTGGTAAAAAAACCTTCCCCAGGCCAGGCAGGTGAGATCCAACCCGGGGCCAAGATCTCGGTGCTGATCTTCCTGCTGGGCCTGGTTTTCGTGGTCTGCTACGCCTCGGCCATCAGCAAAAACGTCGGCTTGATCGCCGATCCGGTCCTGCCGCGGGATGAAGCCATCATGACCATCATGCTGACCGTGGCGGCCCTGATCGCCCTGGTTTGTAGAATCAAAACCAACGACGTTTTAAATGCCGCCACCTTTAAATCCGGCATGAGTGCCTGCATCTGCGTGCTGGGCGTGGCCTGGCTGGGCACCACCTTCGTCTCCGCGCATATCGACCAGATCAACGTGTTCGCCGGTTCGGTGCTCGAGACCAAGCCCTGGCTGCTGGCCGTGGTCCTCTTCTTTGCCGCCATGCTGCTCTATTCCCAAGCCGCCACCACCCGGGCCCTGATGCCGGCCGCCCTGGCGCTGGGCATCAGCCCGGTCTCGGCCGTGGCCTCCTTTGCCGCCGTGGGCTCGCTATTCGTGCTGCCCACCTACCCGACGCTGCTGGCAGCGGTGGAGTTCGACGATACCGGCTCGACCCGCATCGGCAAATACGTCTTCGACCACCCTTTTCTGATCCCCGGGGTCACCACGATCACCCTGGCGGTGATGCTGGGCTTTTTGATCGCCCCCATGGTGATATAACCGCTCAGAAGCATCCCCGGGGTCATTTTCACAGCGCCGACACCAACCTTTATCGAGGAGCGAAACGATGAGTCCCGTCAATATGGAACGAATGATCAAGGAAACGGCCCACCGCCTGGATTTGTCCACCGAAGACATGCAGGCTTTTTTTGACCAGGGCACTTTAGAACGCTACGCCCCCGAGGCCTGGCTGTTTCACGAGTCCACCCCACGCCAATGGGCCGGGGTGGTGATGGAAGGCGAGGTCGCCATTACCCGCGGGCAGCACGGCCGCACCCGGCATGTGGCCGCCCTGGGGGCCGGGGCGCTGATCAGCGAGAGCGCCCTGCTGGATGAGCTGCCCCACTCCACCGGCGCCCTGACACGCCAGGGGGCCACCATCTGGCAGATCTCCCGGGAGAACATCGATGGCTTCCGGCGGGAAAACCCGGATGTCTTCTACCGCATCGTGGCCCGCGCGGCCCAACGCATCAGCGACCGTCTGCGCATCGTGTCCTCCCAGCTGGCAGGGATCGAAGCGCCGGGGCATTTGATCGAGGGCGTGCGGGTGGAACACGACTCCCTGGGCGAACGGGAGCTGCCCAACGATGTCTACTACGGGGTGCAGACCCAGCGGGCCTTGGAAAATTTTGCCATTTCGGGGGTCCGGCTGCATAATTTCGAGCACATGATCGAAGCCCTGGCGTTCGTCAAAAAGGCGGCCGCCCTGGCCAACGGAGAGCTGGGTGTGCTCAACGAAGCCCAGACCAAGGCCATTGGCCAGGCCTGTGATGAACTTCTGGCCGGCAAGCTGCACCGGCATTTCGTGGTGGACATGTTCCAGGGCGGGGCGGGAACCTCCACCAATATGAACGCCAACGAAGTCATCGCCAATCGCGGCCTGGAGATCATGGGTCATGAGAAGGGCCAGTACGAGCACCTGCATCCCAACGATCACGTCAACGGCTCCCAGTCCACCAACGATGCCTACCCCACCGCCATCAAGCTGGCGGTGCTGCTCTCCCTGCAGGATCTGCTGGGGGCCATGAACCAGCTGCGCGAAGCCCTGCAGGCCAAGGGGGATGAATTTGCCGATGTCCTCAAAATGGGGCGCACCGAAAACCAGGATGCCGTGCCCATGACCCTGGGCCAGGAATTCAGCGCCTACGCCGAAATGATCGACAGCGGCATGGCCGCCTTGAAGCGCAACGCGGAGGAATTTCTTTTCATTAACATGGGCGCTACGGCCATCGGCACGGGCTTGAACAGCCCGCCGGGCTACGCCGACCTGGTGACCCAAAAGTTGAAAGCGGTGAGCGGGTTTAAGGTCCAGAAAGCGGACAACCTCGTTGAGGCCACCCAGGACTGCGGGGCTTTTGCCCAGATGTCGGCCACGCTCAAGCGCGCGGCCGTGCAAATCTCCAAGATCTGCAACGACCTGCGCTGGTTGTCTTCGGGGCCGCGCTGCGGGCTGAATGAAATCAACCTGCCGCCCATGCAGCCGGGCTCATCGATTATGCCCGGCAAGGTCAACCCGGTGATTCCGGAGCTGGTCAACCAGATCTGTTACCAGATCATCGGCTACGACACGATCGTCTCCATGGCGGCCGAGGCCAGCGAACTCGAGCTCAACATGGCCGAGCCGGTCATGGCTTACGATCTATTGCACGGGCTGATGATCCTCAAAAATGCCTGCATCACCCTGACCAGCCGCTGCATCCAGGGCATCGAAGCCAACCGCGAGGTCTGCCGTGGCTACGTGGAGAGCAGCATCGGCCTGGTGACGGCCCTCAACCCGGTGTTGGGCTATGAAAGATCGGCCGCCATCGCCAAGGAGGCCCTCAAGACGGGCGGCAACGTCTACGACCTGGTGCTCGAAAAGGGCTGGCTGAGCAAAGCACAGCTCGACGACATGCTCAAGCCCGAAAACATGACCGACCCGCGGCAGATTTCAGAATAGCCTCGCCCACCGCTGCATATCGCCCTATCCGATCCAATGCGCAATCGAAAAACCGGCCCAGGGACGGTTTGCCGCCCTGGGCCGGTCGCTTGTGAACCTTCAGACTGGCTTTATGATCCATACCCGATCAGCGGGTGAACTTCACGGCAATCAATCCACCACCACCGCGCCGCAAGAGCATCTGCACCGTATCGCCCGGGTCGATCCGGGCGATTTGCTTGCGGTAGTCCTCCAGGGAGGCGATGGGTTTGCGGTTGATTTCGATCAGCACATCCCCCTGACGAATACCGGCTTCGCCCGTTTTGCTCTGCGGGTCGACCCCGGTCACCACGACCCCCTTCTGGTTCTCGTCCAGGCCCAGACGCTCGGCAATTTCGGGCTCGATATCCCGAACCCGCAGGCCCAGATCATCCGAACGCGCCTCGCCGCGGGCCATCACGGGATCGGTATCCGGCCGTTTGGCCAGTTTGACTTTGACCTTCTTTTCCCGGCCCTCGCGCAACAGCGTGATGCGCATGTCGTTGCCCACGCCGGCTTCAGCGACCGTGCGCGATAATTCCCGGCTGGAGGTTATGCGTTTGCCGTCCACCTCGGTGATCACATCCCCTTCTTTGATGCCGGCCTTGTCGGCGGGATCACCTTCGTAGGTCTGGGTGACCAGGACACCCTTTTCCTCCTCGATGTCATAATATTCGGCCAGCTCGGGGGTCAGATTCTGGATGCCCACCCCCAGCCAACCCCGGCTCACTTCGCCGGTATCTTTCAGCTGGGCGATGATGTCATCGGCCAGGTTGACGGGAATCGCAAAGCCGATACCCTGGCCACTGGCCACGATGGCGGTATTGATGCCCACCACCTCGCCTTTGAGGTTCAGCAGCGGCCCGCCGCTGTTACCGGGGTTGATGGAAGCATCGGTCTGGATGAAATCATCGTAGGGGCCCGATCCGATAATGCGCCCCTTGGCGCTCACGATCCCTGCCGTGACGGTCTGCTCCAGTCCGAAAGGGCTGCCGATGGCCACCACCCAGCTGCCCACGGGCAGTTGGTCGGAATTGCCAAGATCGAGCGGCTTGAGATCGCCAGGGTCGGCATCGATCTTGATCAGGGCGATATCGGTCTTGGGATCGCGTCCTACAATTTTGGCATCGAATTCGGTTTCATCGAAGAGCCGCACTTTGATCTGGTCGGCGTCCTCCACCACATGGTTGTTGGTGACGATATAGCCTTGCTTGTCCAGTAAGAACCCGGATCCCAGGCTGCGCTGCTTAAAATCGCGCTGGGGTCCGAAACCAAAAAAATCCCGGAAGGGATCCTGCTGGCCCCGGGGCGGGCGGCCGAAAAAATGACGAAACACCCGGCCTTCGCCGTCATTGCTTTTCACGGTTCGGATGTTGACCACGCCGGCCTTGGCTTTTTCCGCCAGCTGGGTAAAATTGATCGGCACCATGACCGCATCGGCGGCCTTCGCCGCGGGAAGGGTGACCGTGCCCTGGTGGGCGCTTTGACTGTGGTAATAGGGAAGGCCACCGACCAGACCCAGCCCTAAAGCCAGGACGATCGTAAACAACCAACGGTAACTTAATTTTCGCATGCC
>JASFFM010000250.1:0-6771 GCA_050124295.1 Desulfobacterales bacterium
ATCATGACGATGCGACCGGAAACCTCGGGCGAAATGGTCACCACATCCAGGGCGCGGGCTTCCCCAAACCCTGAAATCACCACCGGCACATCCCGGGACATTGCTTCAAGGACATCGACCTGAATGGGCCGTTCATCGAGCCGAGCCTCCGCAGGCGGTTTTTTCATGGATGCCATGGCCAGCATCGCGCCGACCCCAAACAGCAACACAAAACTGCAAATAATCAACCGCTGAAGGGTCCGCGGACTTTTTGAATGGGGATGGGTATCCTTCATGATGACACACCTAAATCGCTCATATGTAGTAATCGATATGGCCAATCGCGTCATTGGGCAGAACGATCGCGATGATCCGGCAGATTATCGAAGCTCGGTTTGAATGGCTATGTTTCCTTATTCGTTTGTCTCTAGCGATCGGTTACCGGGGCAGCTTGGCCAAAGGGCATGGTCTCTACCCCCCTATTCCGACCCCGAAAAGGGGCGGCAAGGCCAAACCCGCCGTCGGTTAACCCACATTGGCGTTCGCTACGCAAGCCTCAGTTAGGGACTTTCGATTGTGCGGCCCTTTCCTGAGCATCGAGCACATGCTTGATCCGCTCGAGCACCTCACACCACATTTGCGCCGTCTCCTCCCCCGCTTTCTCCACCAAGTTCTCGAAAGCCGCCAGCAAAACCTCATGCACACGCTCGAAATCCCTATCCACAGAAGGCGCGATGCGGACATCCATGCGACGACGATCCCTGGCATTGGGCTCGCGTGTAAGGGCCCCTTTTTCCACCAGGCGATCAACCATGGCGGAGGCCGAAGGGGCCGATACGCCCAAGAGCATTGCCAATTCGGAAATGGAAACTTTCCCGCGCTTTTGAATCAGCATGAGAACGTGCATCTGATTTACCGACAATTCCCCGCAGATACTCCGATCGCCCTCGGCCGCAAGCAATTGGGCCACATTACGGTCGACAAAATCTCGGATAGCGCGGCCGGTGGTAAAAATATAGCGGGCCTGCTCCTTTAACGTGCCATTCGCCATCAGGTTAAGCCTCTTTTGCGATGTAAACCGTTAAAATTTTGTTATACTTAAATTATGGTAGGTTAATAATTAGCCATACTAATTAATATCAAATCCCTGCCCTGTCAACCCATATCGGAGGCTGGCCGTTGCAATACGGCCCAGTGACCGCCGGCGACACCGCTCAATCTGTTAAGCGTCCGACGGGTAATCAGCCCAAAACGTTTCCCAGGAGGCCTTTCCTTTATGGCAAGGGGACCTTATCATAACTTTTTAGGATGATTTTTTGCGCCTGTATCGGAAATCGAAAAGGTATTCCCGGTCCAGGTGTGTGGGATAAAGCGCTGATACGAAATCTTGTGAAGAACGAAAAGGATTTAGACATGTTGGATATCAACGTCGTTCTTATTTTCCTGGCCGCCTGGCTTTATTACGAAGGCCTGCGACGGGTCGATCGCTACTGGGCCAATCTGAAACCACTCTCCGATGAAGAATACCTTACCCAGATGGCCCGGCGCTGCCAGACCAGCGAATACGAACTCTTCCGTCGGGCTGCAAAAGTTTGGCAGGTCTCCAGGGCGCGTGTGGAGGCGGATTTCAAGCGCTACCTGCTTGGTGGTCATCTTCCACATTATATGACTGATTTTATTCGTAAAAGTAGGAAAAAACGCGATCAAACCGAGGCCAGCTCCCGTCCCACAATGCAGGAGACGACCCGTTGACCGGTGTTGGATCCATCAGGCGTACGACCAGTGTTCGGCACCGTTTCAGGGCCCCCTTCCGAAGAGAGTTCATTCCTAAAGCATGGCTTTCCGTATTCGAGCGTCTGGTCGCCATCTTTTTCGGTCAGTTGGCCAAGACCTCCCGCGACTTGCCCATGCTTAAAGGCGTAATGATCCCCATGGGGGCATGAAGGATACGGCGCCAAACCGATCCAAGCTGATTGAGGTGGTCAAACGCCAGCAGGTTCATCCAAAATAGCAAATATTTGATTGACCTGCCGACACAGCGATTTGAACTGCTCCGGCAGGAGCGACTGGGCGCCGTCACTGAGCGCTTGGTCCGGCTGGTGATGAACTTCGACCATCATTCCATGGGCACCGACGGCCGCGGAGGCCCGCGCCAAAGGGATGACCTGATCACGGCGTCCGGCCGCGTGGCTGGGATCGATGATGATCGGCAGGTGGCTTTCCCGACGAACATAGGGGACAGCGGAAATATCCAAGGTATTGCGGCTGTGGTGCACAAAGGTTCGCACACCACGCTCACACAGGATAACCTGCGTATTGCCGCCCTCCATGATATACTCCGCCGCCATGAGCCATTCGTCAATCGTGGCCGCCATACCGCGCTTGAGCAGCACCGGGCGTGCCGAACGACCGGCCCGCCGTAAAAGACTGAAATTCTGCATATTGCGGGTGCCGATTTGAATCATATCAGCATAGGATTCCACCTGATCAAAAGTTTCCATGTCCATGACTTCTGTGACCACAGGCAATCCGGTTTCCCGGCGCACCTTCGATAGAATCTTCAAACCTTCCAGTCCCAGTCCCTGAAAGGAATACGGTGACGTGCGCGGTTTATAGGCCCCGCCCCGGAACATATGGGCGCCGGCGTCCTTGACATGACGGGCGATCGTAAGGGCTTGCTGCTCACTCTCGATAGCGCAGGGACCGGCGATCACCGTCATGTGCCCATTGCCGATAGTAACATCGCCAATGCCCACGACCGTATCTTCAGCTCGGGTCTCGCGACTGACCAATTTGTAAGGGCGTGTGACCGGAATGACGTCCTTTACACCGGCCAAGCCCACAAACAGGGATGCATCGACAGCGCCCTTGTTGCGTAGAACACCGATCGACATTCTTTCACCGCCCGGAATAGGCCGGGCCTCATAACCCCGGGAGGTAACCGCTTTCTCGACGGCCTTGATCTGTTCGGGGGTCGCTTTTGCTTCCATTACGATCAGCATGGTGGCTTCTCCTTAAAAATGTAAATTGCCGGTAGTTGGCTCGCTCTTGACAATCAATAGTCGCCCGGTCAGGAAGACGCTTCATACGGCATCGCATCTTTAATCAAGCGCATCCCCCCAAACCCGAAAAAGCAGTGGCTAGATGCCACCGCCCCTAACGAAAAGGACCGTGGCGTCGGGATGGCCACGGTCCTTATTTTACGCTTGTATGGCTGGTTCAGGCGGTCAATCCCGGTCGGCGCACCCCTTTCGGTTGCACCACCACCAGTACCATCCAAACCAATTCGGTCTTGCTTGCATTTTCATTCCCATACCCAGAAAACGATCGAATGCTACCCTAACGAAATCATTTCCAGCTTGTCAAGCACTTTGCGCTGTGACCGGGGGGGCGCAAACAGAAGGCCTGATATGGCGACAACCCAGTCTGGGGGTGGTTTGGGTCGCGGGGGTGGCGGGGCCATTTACGAACCATGTTTGGTGGGGCCTCATGAAGGAGCACCGGTTGGTACTTGCCCCGCAAGGAAAATGGTTTGCTCAACAACTGAGTCGCTCGACGGTGTGATTTATCGACATCCTTTCAATGTTGGGGTCAAAGGAATGTCAATGCATCACAAGATAATGTCCAATGATTGATGCGCCGACGCGTTGAATGGGATTCTATCCAAGCGTTCCGTTTCTATTTTGGCACCTTTCGGGACGATTGCGTGCCTTATACGGCTTTAAATTATTACCGTGCGTGGGAATCGCACAGCTACCTTTAGCCCATCATCCACCGGAAGCAAATCAGCCGACCGGATTTAAGTCTTTTTAATTCAATGTGCGAAATCCAACATACGAGGCCATCCCAAGGGCTTTGATCCGCAATTTGCATTGCGATGTCACCGCGCTCGCTCCACGTCATTTCTTCGATATCATCACCGGGTTATTTACAAGAAATGCTTCGCTTTTTGATGACAAAGGCAAACTCTCCTTCAGGGAATAATTCAATTTTTCGATTTTCTTTTTATTTACGCCAAAAGTCTGTTTGACAGATACGCTTTTCCCATGGCAGCCGATTGTTTTATTCCGTGTAAATTTGCTCTTCTACCGAAAAACGATTGCGCGGTAATGTATGGCTGAATGTATAATGATCAACGAAGATCATGTTCAAAAGACCCAATCGTATCCTCATATCAATTTAACCCTGCCCGGGGGTAAAATGCCCCTGCCTCGCTTTGGCGCTAATTGTTTTGAAAAAGGGACCTTTCTCATCTGATTCTTTTAGATCAGCTGCCTCACAACGTTGACCTGACGCGATGCAGATTCTCTTCCCCAGGGCCCTGTAGGCCAAATCTAGCATCGATCGCCTTTTCTCGCCAGACAGCGCCCTGATTGTAACGCGGGCTGAGGTTCTGAAAGCAGTTCCAAACTCGCCATCGCAAAAAGTCCCATGCGACCATTTCCAAATACGTTTACAGATTGTTGACCAAGGATGCGGTTCGGGTTGACCGACCTTTTCCCATTCGAATCCGGGAGGTTGGATTTTTCTGCCTGGATGGAATGCCATATCGTGGATCATCCTGGACGATCATCTTCTCGCCGGCCGGCGTCTGATTGTGTTCCTGACGGACAACGACCGCCGGCGGGAGATTGAATCCACCATTTTGGGGCTTCCTTGAGAATTTGTAACCGCCGGGATCTTGCCCATCTGACACCGCGGGGTTATATTTGACTTCCCAATTATCGAACAGG
This sequence comes from Desulfobacterales bacterium, assembly GCA_050124295.1. Classification (GTDB taxonomy): domain Bacteria; phylum Desulfobacterota; class Desulfobacteria; order Desulfobacterales; family UBA5852; genus JABZFP01. Next base: position 4,713 of record JASFFM010000250.1, read on the forward strand.
GGAATTTCCCGACCTCTCACGGGACATTCCCATTTCCCCCTAAAGGAACTGCGCCATGACAGAATGGATCCCTTTCGAGGAAGGTGAATACTGGGTGGAGCAAGCTTATCTGGTATCGGCAGACAAATCGGCCATCGCCCTGGACGATCCGATGATCGAAATCGGCAAGAATCCCCGTGGACGGCGGTACTTAAAAGGACAGGGGATGGTTTACAACCTCCTTGTTGTCGAATTACTCGAAAACCATGAATCCTTGGACATCCTTCTCGATTTGGGGGGCGATTTTAAATACATTCTCGAAGCACCCCAGATCAGCTCCGGCAAGCTATTCGTACCTGATGTCAAATCCACGCTTCAATTTGCACCCCAACAGCCCTGGTGCCAAATTTCCGTCGATGCTTTTGCGGAAGAAGTCCGTAAATTGAACCGAATCGATAGCTGACAAGGGTGCATCGAACGAGCATGAGCAGATCTAGACCTTACGATCAAACGGTCTCAAAGGTACCCCATCGAAGAGGGACCACGCTCGACACTGAACCTAAGGTGCTTTAATCTCCCACCGCCACTCAACCCAAAGCGGCATCGCTGGCCCCCAGCGCGCAATGAAGCTGCCGCCCACCCTAGCAATCCGGGTATTCTCCTGGAGCAAGGACATTCAAGCATTTGATGATGGACTCGTTTGCGGAGTTGTGTTACGAATGATGAGTTAAAGCAGGATATTGCCACTGTATCTGTCCACGAATAGTCGCGTGCTGGCCCGAGAAAGGAATGTAATGCGAATCAAGGTCTGGGGATCCCGAGGATCCATTCCTGTTTCCGGTTCTGAGTACCTCCGCTACGGCGGGGATACTACATGCCTGGAAATCCGCACCAACAGCGATGATATTTTTATCGTCGACGCCGGTACCGGTATTCGCAGACTTGGTAATCAGTTGATCGATGACCAACGCTATACCTACCATTTCCTGATTACACATGGCCATTGGGACCACCTGATGGGCTGGCCTTTTTTCAAACCACTGTACCTTGATGAAGTCACGATTCGCGTTCACCGCTGCCCGTTTCCCAAAAAATTCGTTGAAAATATGGTCTCCAAAGTCATGACACCCCCCAATTTCCCCATTCGTCCTTCTGAATTACGTGCCAAAATCGTCTATGAGGACGGGAATCCAACACGATTCGAGGTCGGTTCGATGGCCGTGGAGCCGATACCGCTGAGCCACCCCAACATGGGAAGTGGCTACAAATTCATTGAGGATGGCAAAACCTTTGTTTTTTTGACGGACAACGAACTCGGTTTTGTCCACCCCGGCGGACTGCCCATGGATCGCTACATCGATTTTTCCTACAGCGCCGATCTGCTCTTCCACGATGCGGAATACACCCCCGAAGAGTATGAATCAAAAGTGCTCTGGGGCCATTCCTCCTATACCGAAGCCGTTGATTTGGCACTCCAGGCGGGTGTTAAATCGCTAGGCCTGTTTCACCACAGTCAGGAACGAAAAGACGACGAGATCGATACCATCGTGCAAAACTGCCAAAAGATCATCGCGGCCGAGGGCCATTCAATGGACTGTTTTGCCGTTGCGGCCGACATGTATTTCGAGCTGTGACCCAAGCAATGTAACCCACGCCCATTGCACCCGCCCCTTTCGATCATCCTCCCAGCCAATCGCTGTCGTTTCCCGCCGATGAGTGCTTGCCCCCGAGACATCCAGAATCCGATTGCACCAGCGGCGCCTTAGATTGCGGCCCGTTGGCCGGCGAATGATCAAAGGCCGGCACCAGAAAGACCTTTGCGGCATGGCGCCCGCCTTGGCTCATGGCGTTAAAGGCTTATCCGTCGCGCATACCGATTCGGGCGAACGACATGCAGCGTTCGAGGGGATGAGCGCTGCGGCACCTCCAGCAAAGCGGGAGGCCTCCATTGACAAGATATTCAGGCGCACCGCTGTGCGCCTGCGACCGCAAGCGCCTGATCAGGCCGGAAAGGGATGCCGCGGGCTTGCCCGCCGGGTGATAATGGTATCAGCTGCGTTCGGCAATTCGCCACTCACCA
>JASFFM010000251.1:0-6746 GCA_050124295.1 Desulfobacterales bacterium
TCATGGGACACAGCGTGCCATCCGGAGCCGTTTTATAGGAGGCATGATCGGTTAGCCCCAAGTTGTGGCCGACCTCGTGCAGTGATACTTTCAAGGTTCGGTCGAGAAACAGCTGGTAGGCTTTTTGCGAATCGATCCGATCGTTGTATAGTTTTTTGGTGGATACCACCGCCACGTCATTTTGCGGGTTTTTACCACCGAAAATGGAATTGTAGAATTCATCCGCGTCATAGATTTTCAAATCCGCATCCGTGATGCCTAAAACATGTCCGCCGTATTCCTGATGGAGGATTTTGGTCAGGAAATAGGCATCGATGCTGTCCACCACCGGCGCTTTATGGCGTGTCAGGTTGAATTCTTTGATGGTGCCGCGAAAAGAGTCCAGAATCCGGTTGCCGATCGCCTTGAGGCTGCTGAAGGTGATGTCACTTCCGGCGCGGACAATATGGAGAACGGATGTGTTACCAATCATCTCGACCTCCTGCAGTCGTGGTTGGTGTCCAAATCTTCATGGCGGCGCATGCCCGGGTAAACCTTATCCAAAGTATTGCATATATTTTCCACCCGTTCCGATACCGAGTAGCGATCAGCCCAAGCCCAATTTATTCCGCGGGTCGGGCCTCACCCGGCTGCATGGCCGGCTACCCTCATTCACAATATAACCACGGATATTTAGCCGGGTAGCGTTGATGGTCGTCAAGAAGCACGCGGACATCATAGCCTGAGGGTGGAGGCCATTTTGGTACGTGCCGCCCTGTGTGTTTTTGCGGTTTGATCTTTAACACGCCAAGCAAGCGGACCTAGCCCGGATATGTCGCAGGTTGGAGGCCTCCCGTACAAGGCCTTCCGGCGCGCCGTCGTAGGCAGGCGACCGCAAGCGTCTGATAAGGCCGCAAAGGGATGCCGCGGGCTTGCCCGCCGTGTGTTTAGGGTATGCGCTGCGTTCTGCAATGCGCCGCGCACCATAGGGTTGCCGGACCCATTTAGGGCAACCTTCCCCTGAGACAAAGAACCCATGCATCCAAGCCAGTGGGCATCCCTATGTTCATGCAATGTTCGGGCTAGGCTCAAAGGGTATTGCTACCTGTTTCTGACCTTCAAGATCCGCTTGCCCAGCCAGACCATCGGTCCGGTTAAAAAGCCCTCCATGTCCGCTTCCACCTCCTTTAACAGGTCTGGGATGGGAAGATTCTGGGGACATTTCGGCAGGCATTTTTCGCATTGTACACACATGGAGGCCAGGGTCGGCTTCGCTGTCACCATGCCGCCGTTTTGGAAAAGATACATCAATTTGGCCGATTTATCCTTGAAAGCATGCCAGGCGTTATAGCCGTCGAAACAGCCGGGTATATTGACGCCGTTCGGGCAGGGCATGCAGTACTGGCATCCCGTACATCCAATCCGCATGACATTTCGAAATTCGGCCGCCGCTGCTTCCACCAGGGCCACCTCTTCGTCAGATAAGGCATTCGGCAGGGCTTTTTCGGCCAGCTTTAGATTTTCATCGATATGGGCATCGTCATTCATCCCGGATAGGATGACCGTCACCTCCGGGTGATTCCAGATCCAGCCCAGGGACCAGGCCGCGGGTGTTTTCTTGTGGTCGGCCCTGGCCCAGATTTTTTGAACGGATGGTGGCGGTGTTTTGGCGAGATTGCCTCCCCGCAGGGGTTCCATGATGATCACGGCCATGTCTTTGGAGGCCGCATATTCCAGTCCCGCCGTACCGGCCTGGTTTTGGGTGTCCAGGAAATTGTATTGAATCTGGCAAAAGGTCCAGTCATAGGCGTCGACGATGACCTTGAAGTCTTCGGAAAGCCCGTGGAAGGAGAATCCGGCGTTAATGATTTTGCCCTCTTTCAAAGCATCGTCCATAAACTCAAGAACACCGTTGCGCGTGGCCGTTTCCCAGAGTTCACCGTTCAGGGCGTGAATCAAGTAATAGTCAATGCGGTCGGTTTTTAATTTGGCCAGTTGCCCATCCAGCAGCCTGTGCATGTCTTCCTTGGAAGACGCACGCCAGTGCGGAAGCTTGGTGGCAATCTTCACCGTGTCCCGGCAGTTGTTTTTGGCAAGTACGTTGCCCAGAAACGGCTCGCTTTTCCCGTTGTGGTAAGGGTGGGCCGTGTCGTAGTAATTCACACCCCGCTCCATGGCGCGCAGAATCTGTCTTTCGGCCAACTTTTCATCGATGCGGCGCCTTTTGACCGGAAAGCGCATGCATCCGTATCCCAGCACGGAAAGTTGGTCCCCATTTTTGGGTACTGCGCGATAAAGCATGGCAACCCTCCTTATTCTCACCACCTCTCTTAACCAATTCAAACGATCATGTCTACGTTGGAAGCTAGCCGGCCGGGTCGATACATCCACCTCATGTGGCGTCCACTGCCGGTTGTATATCCTGGCGCGTTTTCCGCCCTCAAAGGCGGCGCTATCGGTGCCATAGTCGGCCCGCCTTGCCCGACGAAATCTCTGCTGCCGATCATCAGGTCCGACTGACCCCCGTGGCTGTAAGAAATACCTGCCCGGATAAAGCGGCACCCATCCGACAGGGGATTTCTTATTAGCCGGTTGCCTTTTTGGGGATTTGACTCTAAACTACCCATTTTACCGGCAAATGTCGTGTGCTTATAAACCCATCACGTTCTCAAGGGGGACCAACGATGGTCGTGCCTGTCATTCTGGCGGGGGGGGCGGGGACGCGCTTGTGGCCGCTCTCGCGGGAGTTGCATCCCAAGCAGGTGCTTAAGCTTTCCGGCGCGCAGACCATGTTCCAGAATTCCCTGGCCCGTCTTGCAGGGCTGGAAGCGCTGGCGCCGCCGATTGTGGTCTGCAACGAAAATCACCGGTTTATGATTGCCGAGCAGCTTCGCGAACAGGGCATTTTAGCGGACGCCATTATCCTTGAGCCGATGGGCAAAAACACCGCTCCGGCCATCGCCGTGGCCGCGCTGCAGGCCTGCCGCCAGGGGGACGATCCGGTTCTCCTGGTGCTACCCGCAGACCATCATATCGGCCGCCCGGATATCTTCCGCCGGCAGGTGACCGAGGCTTCACCCCTGGCCCGTGCGGGCCGTCTGGTGACCTTTGGCATCGTCCCAACAGCCCCCGAGACCGGTTATGGTTACATCGCGCAAGGCGCCTTGCTGCCGCCCTGCGCGCAGGAACGCGCTTATGCGATCGAAGCCTTCGTGGAGAAGCCTGATCGAGCCACGGCGGAAGCCTACCTGTCCTCCGGGAATTATCTCTGGAACAGCGGCATGTTTCTCTTCCGAGCCTCCGTATTGTTGGCGGAAATGAGACGTCTGGTGCCGGCAATGGTATCGGCCTGCGAAAAAGCGCTTGCCGAGGGCCGGGAGGATCTGGATTTTTACCGCCTGGATCAAGCGGCCTTTGCCGCCTGCCCAGCGGATTCGATCGATTATGCGGTAATGGAAAAAACCAGTTTGGGTGCCATGCTGCCGCTGGATGCCGCCTGGAGCGATCTGGGATCGTGGGAAGCCCTTTGGGATGTGGGCTCCAAAGACGCCCATGCCAATGTAACCCAAGGCGATACCCTCTTGCATGATGTGACCCGGTCGGTCGTGCATGCCGGCCATCGCCTGGTGGCGGCCGTCGGTGTCGACCGGCATATCATTGTCGAGACGGCGGATGCGGTTTTCGTCTGCCCCCGTGCGCGAGCCCAAGACGTCAAACACCTGGTAAACCGCTTAAAAGATGAGAGACGACCGGAAACCGAACGCCATCGCCAAGTCTATCGTCCCTGGGGTACGGTGGACAGCATCATTGCCGCCGAGCGCTTTCAGGTAAAACGCGTCATCGTGCGGCCCAAAGCCCGCATCGCGCTGCAGCAGCACAATCACCGGGCCGAGCATTGGGTCGTGGTCAAAGGCACCGCGCTGGTTCAACGGGGCGAGGAGACGTTTCTCCTGCAGGAGGATGCCTCCACCTACATCCCCGTCGGAACCGCCCATCGCCTGGCCAACCCGGGAAAAATTCCACTGGAGATCATCGAAGTGCGCACCGGCAGTTATCTCGAAGAGGACGACGTGACCCGCCTCGAAGACGATTACGGGCGCTGATCGGTCTCTGGAACGTCGACAGCGGCAGGTTCCATCAGAACGGAGCAGAATGGGGATCAAACCATGAAAAAAGCATTGATTACCGGCATCACCGGCCAGGATGGCGCCTATCTGGCGGAATTGCTTCTGGCCAAGGGCTATGAGGTGCATGGCATCAAACGCCGTTCCTCCAGTTTCAATACCGAGCGCGTGGATCACTTGTATAAGGATCCCCACGAAGAGGATGTCCGTTTTTTCATGCATTACGGCGACCTGACCGATGCCACCAACCTGATTCGGATCATCCAGGAGACGCGGCCGGACGAGATCTATAACTTGGCGGCCCAAAGCCATGTCAAAGTTTCCTTTGAAACCCCCGAATACACGGCCAACTCGGATGCCCTGGGATCATTGCGCATTCTGGAAGCGATTCGCATCCTGGGGCTTGAACGGTCGGTCCGCTTCTACCAGGCGTCGACCAGTGAAATGTACGGCAAGGTGCGTGAAACGCCCCAGACCGAAACCACGCCTTTTTATCCCCGCAGCCCCTACGGCGCCGCCAAAGTCTATGCCTACTGGATCACCGTCAATTACCGGGAAGCCTACGGAATCTATGCCTGCAACGGGATTCTCTTCAACCATGAATCACCGATCCGTGGGGAGACTTTTGTCACCCGGAAGGTCACCCGGGCCGTGACGAGGATGCATATGGGGCTTCAGGATTGCCTTTACCTGGGCAATCTGGAATCCCGCCGGGATTGGGGGCATGCCCGCGACTATGTCGAGGCCATGTGGCGCATGCTCCAGCAGGAAGAGGCCCAGGATTTCGTCATTGCCACGGGCGAGGCCCATTCGGTGCGCGAATTCGTGGAGGCGGCCTTCGCCGAGATCGGTGCCCGCCTGCGCTGGGAAGGTGAGGGGATCGAAGAAAAAGGCATTGTGGATACCATCGACGCCCAAAAGAATTCCATCTTAAGGGCGGGTGACACGGTGGTGCGTATCGACCCGGGGTATTTCCGCCCCACCGAAGTGGATTACCTGCTGGGCGATCCCACCCGGGCGCGCGAAGTGTTGGGATGGGAGCCCAAGGTGTCCTTCGAAGAGCTCGTGCGCGCCATGGTGCAGGAGGATTTGAAAGCCGCCGACCGGGACCGGCTTTGTGACATCGCCGGTTTCCCGGTGGCCCGGCACAACGAATAAGGGCGCAGGCGCCCAAAATCCGCTAGCGGCGTGGCCCCATCGCGGCCCAGGTCACCAAGGCCTTATTCCTGAGAATGCGCACGCCGTAGCGCGAAATTTTGACGCAGCCGTCTGAAGTATGACCATCATGAAAAATGCCAACCGACGGGCCATTGCCAAATGAACAAGGATACACGCATCTTCATCGCCGGTCATCGCGGCATGGTGGGCTCCGCCATCCACCGCCATCTGCTGGGCGAGGGGTTTGAACAGATCCTCACCCGTTCCCGCGAGCGTCTGGATCTGACCGATCAGGCAGCGGTAAGCCGCTTTTTTGCGGAACATCCACTCGACTACGTCGTGCTGGCCGCGGCACGCGTGGGGGGGATTCATGCCAACAATGCCTTCCCCGCGGATTTCATCTACCAGAACCTGATCATTCAGACCAATGTGATTCATGCGGCCTGGCGGGCGGGCATCCGGCGACTCCTGTTTCTCGGCAGCTCCTGTATTTATCCCAAAAACGCGCCCCAACCGATGCCCGAAGAAACTCTGCTGGGGGGGAGCCTGGAGCCGACCAACGAGCCCTACGCCATCGCCAAAATCGCCGGCATCAAGATGTGCGAATCCTACAATCGCCAGTATGCAACGCATTATCGTTCGGTCATGCCCACCAATCTTTACGGCCCCCACGACAACTACGATCTGGAAACCTCACATGTGCTGCCGGCCTTCATCCGCAAGTTCCACCTGGCCAAACTGGTGCAGCAGGGAGACTGGGAAGCCATCGCACGGGACGAGCGTTGTTATGGAAAAATCCCCCAAGATTTGCGCCGTGTTCTGGGGATCCCGGAAGCGGCGGCCGCAGCTCCTCCGGCGGCCGGCACGGCACCACGATTGGTGTTATGGGGTTCCGGCGCGCCGTACCGCGAATTTCTCCATGTGGATGACCTTGCCGCGGCATGCTATTTTATTATGCAGCAATCGGATGAGGCCCTGGCGGAGGTCTGCCGGATATCATCATCTGCGGCGGAAGGAGACCTTGTTTCCAACCTGCGGCCGGAGACCTGTCTGTTGAACATCGGTACGGGAGATGACATCCGCATCCGGGATCTGGCGGCGCTCCTGGGGGAGATCGTCGGCTTCAGGGGCGAAATCCTCTGGGACACCTCGCGGCCCGACGGCACGCCCCGAAAACGGCTCGACGTATCGCGCTTAAGCCGCCTGGGATGGCGAGCGGCCATCTCCCTGCGGGCGGGGATCGAAGCGACCTACCGGGCCTACCTTGCCCAGATGGGCATGTGAGGCGAAAGGTGAGGCTGCGACCCCACAGGGGAGATCACCATGAGCCCCTCGGCCCCTCTTTTTCCATGGGCCGGGCCGGCGGACAGTGCCTGACCGGCAACCTCTACGATTGAACGCCAGGAAAGGAACGTGACCATGGCCGACCCCAAAAAAACCGATCCAGTTTCCATGTCCCCCAGCGGAGAGACGTTCGCACTGCCC
>JASFFM010000252.1:0-6737 GCA_050124295.1 Desulfobacterales bacterium
CACCGGGTCAGCAATATCGTCGGCAGTCTTCAACCGGTGGTCAACCCCAGGCGACATTATGTGCTGGGGGCGCATTACGACTCCGTGAGCGGCACGGTGGGGGCGGATGACAATGCGAGTGCGGTGGCGGTGATGCTTGAAACCGCACGGGCGATGCAAAAGACCGCTTCGGACGGGAAAAACGGCCTCAGGCTGACATTCGTGGCCTTCGCGTTGGAGGAACCACCGGTATATGGCACCCGCTACATGGGCAGCCGGGTGTTTGCGACCCAGGCCAAGGCGGAAAACGAAACCATCGACGGGATGATCTGTCTGGAGATGGTGGGCTATGCCTGCCATGAGCCCGGCTGCCAGCACTACCCCTTTCCGCTGCAGTTTATGGGCTATCCCAAGGCGGGTAACTTCATCGGTATCGTGGGGAATGTGAAATCGTCAGGGTTCACCCGCCGACTGCGCCAGAGGTTTCAGAGCAATCCCAATCTGCCGGTGGTGACCTTGACCGTGCCGCTCAATGGATGGGTCATGCCTTCCGTCCGCCTGAGCGATCACGCCTCTTTCTGGAGCAAAGGCTACAAGGCCGTCATGGTGACCGATGGGGCCTTTTTCAGAAATCCCCACTATCATCGGCCTTCCGACACGATGGAGACGCTGGATTTCGACTTTATGACCGAACTGGTGGTCAGCCTGACGCATTTCTTTTCAACAGGTCCCCCTAACGAACGATAGGGATCGCCAGGACCATCCAGATGGCCGGATTAAGCTTCTATTGAACTGCCCATAGCTTCCTCAACAAGCGTCGGCATGATCACAGTTGGGGATCGAATGTGTCGACACGATAGCGTTTGGCAACGGAAGATCAACGGCTGCCAAACGCCACCTTCCAATATTTTCCCGCCTTTTCAAGAATGACTGCTTCCGGTCGGATCTCAACCAGGCGGTATCCACTGACGCCACCCCCTTCCCGAAGAATTCGTCCATCAATGACGGCCAAACGTTTTGCGGGGCGTTCAGACCAAGATATCGCTTGGACCTGAAGGGTCTTGCTGGTGAGCTTCTCAGCCTGGGCATAAGGGTCTTTGACTGCAGCGGGCTTCGCTGCAAGCGTTTTAGGGGCTGCCGAGGAGCGTTTGCTCTGGTTATCCTTGGTGCTTATCGTTGACGGGGGGGACGGTCGTTTTGCAATGCCTTTGGCGGTTGTTTCCGCAGCCGGTGGAAACGATGTGGCCTTCAGGCGCTCGCCGGGGGCTTTCGATTCGGGTGACAACGGCGTTGCCACGCTGGAGGGCTTGTCGGTCGATGGTCGCATATCTGGTATCGGCTGTTTAGCGGGTGTACCGGGTAAGATACCCTTTGGCTTTGTTTCGGCCGGTCGCGTGGCAACAGCGACGGAAGAGGAGGCGCTCGGCACCCGTTGGGCTTGATTTAAGGGCTGCTGAACTGCCGGAAGTGTTTCCTTGTGTCGGTCTTCCGGGATCGATGCACGTGATGAGCCCTTTCCCGGGACAACCATGCTCGAATTAGGCAGGTTGACCGTTTTGGTACCTTTCCAGTGATAGATTCCAAATATAATGCCCCCCATGATGATTGCCGATAGACACACCGTGAGGATGAGCTGGCGCTGTTTCCGGCTTCTTTCCACAGCCACCGCGCTTTTGTTAAAGGCGGCCGGCAGAGGGTCAATATCTCTCGTCGGGGTCTCTTTTTCCAGGCGCTTTAAGGCATCCAGAATCGTACTCACATGATCGTCCTGTCGATGAATATTTATTTTCTTAGATGCGGTATCGGCAGATCTTGCTTCGCATTGAGAAGGATGATCTTGGTTTTGTCGCCCACCTTACCGTCGGCCAAAAGGCCATGTTGGGCCTGCAACTCCCGGACGGCATTGCGGGTCATGGCATCATAGCGATCATCGATGGTCAGGTAGGAAAATCCGATTTCCCACAGCATCTGTTTGAGGATAACAACCGAGGTGCTGGGAGCTCCCCCTGGAATAATGCCGGGATATCCAAGGTAATTTTTCCAGGGGACAATCGCCACGCCCCCCCAATATTTCATCAACATGGGTGTATCGACAAGGGCCTGCGAGGCGGCCCCATTGGTGGTGACGCGATAGAGACCATCTTGAACGCCGATGATGCTCAAGTAAACTGCTTCATCACCTCCGGGCAGCCTCATTTTAACAATGGCCGGAAGGTTGAGGATTTCCAGATCCCCGATATCTTCTTCCAACACGAGTACGGAAAGCCCCTGGCGTTCCGCGATGGCCTGAAAATACGCGTGGTCATCGATACCCGCCAGGGTCATGTCATTTTGGGGCTGCAGGCCCCAGGCCTGCAATACGGCCGCGAAGGCCAGCCGGCGGTCGTCGGCATCGTGGACCGAGCGAATCAGGTCGTCCAGGTGGACACCACTTCCCGGAATTTTCTCTGCGTTCCTCTCGATCGTGATGCCGGTTTTTTCGATCTCTGTCAGGGAGTCCTTATCCGGGACCGTCCTGGGAACGGCTGAGCTCACAGTCGGTATAAGGGGGGGCTTTTCAATGATATCGAAAGCGATATGCTTTGGGGTGCGCAGGGCGGATAGAAAATCAAAGGGACCGCCATAATAGAAAAGCCATCCAGCCAGAACAGCCAAAATGGCCACACCGGCCAAAAGGCCGGCGTAGCGCCACTGAAAGGTCGTGGGATTGGGACGCCCCCGGCGATTCAACTCGTCCACGATTTGAGCTGCCAAGGCGGCCGATATGGCCGATCGGTTCTTGAGGCAGCCAGCCAGTAACATCCGATCACAGGCGGTGTTGATCAGTCGAGGTACGCCTCCGGAATACTTGAAAATGGCTTTAAGAGCGCCTTTTTCGAATATTTTTTGGGGCTTCCGCGACACCACGTTTATACGGTGTTGGATGTACTGCACGGTCTCATCATAGGATAGCGGCATCAAATGACAGGCGAGGGTGATACGCTGACCCAGTTGCCGGAGCTCGTACGACGCGATCATGTCGGCTAGCTCGGGTTGTCCCACCAGGACGATCTGAAGCAGTTTATCCCGCATGGTTTCCAGATTGGACAACAGCCGCAACTGCTCCAATGACTCGGCCGGCAGGTTCTGAGCCTCGTCGATAATGAGGATGACCTTATTCTCGGCGGCGCGCTGGTCGATGAGATATTGATTGAGGATATTGATAAGATCGTTGGGGGTATGCGCATCCGCCGAGATACCAAACTCCGTGTTAATGCTTTTGAGCAGTTGAAGAGCATCCAGCTTGGGGTTGAAGATGTAGGCGTAGGAAACAGAAGGGGCGAGTTCCTGGAAAAAAGCACGGCATAAGGTACTCTTACCCGTGCCCACTTCTCCCGTAAACATGAGGAAGCCCTCGCCTTCAGCGAGTGTAAATTTCAAATGGGCCAGGGCTTCCTCGTGCGTTGAACTCAAAAATAGAAAATCCGGATTGGGTACCAGCCTGAAAGGCTTTTCACTGAATCCCCAATACCGACGATACATATCCAATCCTCTTGATAATTAATGTTATTTTAGCATGTTATCATAATTCTTGGCCTGCTTCAACTTCCGGCCGGCCGCTGTTTGAAACCCTCGCGCCCGAGTAACCCTCGGGATAATTGGCAGTCACAGACCAGCACACCCCTCCTATCGCATATCAAACGTCAAATAAAGCAGGGAACAATGGTTCTTTAGATATTCCGAGTAAAATGAATACCCTGAATAGGGCTCTAATCCGTATATTTCACGCGTTGGAGGCCTTCAGTACAAGGCCCTGCAGAGCGCCGCGGTGGGCATGCCACCGCAAGCGCCTGGTAAGGCCGGAAGGGGATGCCGCGGGCTTGCCCGCCGAGTGAAAATCATATGCGCGGCGCTCATAAATACGCCGCTCATAAAGGGTTGCCGGACACATTGGCGGCAACCTTCCGTTAAGCCGCGGAACCAAAGCATTAAAACAAATCGGCCTCAATATTTTCATGCAATGTTCGGGCATAAGGGTTCCATCGCTTGGGCAACTGGCAACCCAATTACGTTAAGCGCGCATCGCTTCAGAAAAGGAACGCCCCGCTGGACGTTATCCAGCAGGGCAATATTCTAAATTCCCACGTTGGCAATTTAGCCGTAGCGGCGAATGGATGCCATCGTTATCCGGTATGCTGCATCGTCAAAAGGCCTGATGGCCTTTGTCTTTTAAAGTAAGGAACCAGCGACCTACTTGACATTGATGTTAATCGAATAACATCCTTGGTTGGCACTCAGGACAATCACATATTCCCCTGCCGGAATATCGGCCACAGTTAAATTTGCTTTCTTGCCTTTGGTCGTTCCGGTGGCAACATGCGTTGCATCTGTCGTATAAAGCTCCAATTCAGGGGCCATTGAGGCCGCCGCTTTTACCGAAATTTTCAGATCTCTTTCCGCTTCTGAAATAATGATTGGGAACTCGTTTGTATCACTGGGTTTGAGAACGCAGCCCTTGGTTTTGATGCGTTTCACCTCGGGAAATGACCAGGCGAAATACGCGGTCTGGTCACTGCCCGGGCTGCCGGTACCAAAATAATTGCTGGGATGGGAATATACAGGCCTCAATACCCCATTAATGCCTCTACTGGCCATGCATCCCCATGCTTTGGCGGCATTTTTATATTTGCCGTTGGTAAGATCCTGCTCGGCCAAAATCTGGGCGTGAATCGCATCGTAAAAGTCGGCCCGATTGGGTCGGTGACCACCTTGGGCGGTAAAATAAAAGAGGCCCTGATAGATAAATTTGAGCGCCTTCGATTTTAAGTGGCGATTTAAATCATACAGGTACCCCCCCCAGATTTGCCCCGTATAGTGCTCTTGAGGCACGCCGAAGTACGGGTCATCCACATCGTCTGGATAAATCATCGTGTTGTTAATGTTCCGCAGATAGCCATCTAATGTGTCATCGTACAGCACCGCACCTATTTTGGTCGATTTGGTGTACAAATAGGCAAACCAGTCGGCGTTTCCCTCTCCCATCGCGCGCCCGTAATTGTGGAGCGCGCCGCCGAACTGCGAATCAAAACCACACCAATCCATCATGGCGTGGGTAAATTCATGACTGACAATACTCTGGTCCAGAACGAGATCTTCGGATCCCGGATAACAAGATTCTTCGTTGCCGAAAACGAAACCCGGATAGCCCGCTCCCAGATCGGGTGTGTAAAAAGCATTGCAATAATCAAGGACATTGACAATTGTCGGTATGGACAAGGTGAAATAATAGTCCGGATTTGCGGGGCCATATTTCTTCAGGACTTTGCTTTGCCACCAGCCCCTGATGCTATTCAGGCTGTAGTAAGCGGTCGTCGCATCAAACCAGGGTTTTTCCGAAGGTAAATTGGGGTCGTAGATAAAGCGGTAATTGGGTGCGAAGGGATCATTGCCATTATCGTCGTAGATATCGGCGTGCCGCCCATAAAGCCAGCCGGATTGAAAGCCGTCCGCGGCGGTGAACATATTCGGCAACGACTGGATGCGGGTCCTCCTTTTGAACCAGTCCTTGTTCGATTTGTAAACGCGGCCCTTTCCCTTCCGAAGCGAAAGGATTTCATTGGCTTTATAGAGGATGGTGTAATGCTGGGCATCGACATGGTAAACCCAGAGCGCATAAGGCCTTTGCGTTGGGATGGTCACCTTCCAGACAAAGCGATGACCGCCCCTGTGGGGCACGATCATCTCCTCGGCGCGGGCATCGAAAACAATCGTTTCCTCGTCGAGATCAGGATAGAGGTCGTTGAGGGCAATGCGGGCGGCGTCTTCACGGGCAACAAGGCGCACATTGTCCACCTGAAGGTCATCCCGGTAGTCGTTTTGCACCATGCTGACCTGTCCCGCCTCGTTGGCGTGCACGATGGTGTATGCGCCTTTGACAGGCACGCCGTCGTACGTCTGCTGAAATCTGACGTGATGGCGCCTGAAACTCTTGTCGATCCGTGATGTTTTAAGGTCCTCAAGATCCTCTCGCATACGAAAAAGGTCACGTGCCTCTTTCAGAAAACCACGAGCGGCAATTTCCGCTCCCCCCGCGTAGCTTTTCGAGCGATTGCCGAAGAGCACACGCACTTTTCCATCTTTTTTGTTGATATTGGCCTTCCATCGGTTGTGATGCCTGGCATTGAAAGCATCAAAATGCCGCCTATGGGCATGGTTGAGGGCTCTTTTGTCGGTCGTCGATATCTGGCCGGGCGCCACTGGAATCGTTGGTTCATCGGAAACGATGATTTCTTCGCCATTGTTATGGCGCGTCGATTCCGGGGGAATGAGATCGGATTCTTTTGGGTCGCCGGCATGGGCCCCATTCAGGCAGGTTAGGCTAACGATGACCAGAATGATTAGATTGGCGCATAATCGGTTTGCCCACATGTCGATCTCCCGTTTCAGATATCAGGTTTATGGAATCAAGGCGGCTCAATCGCTGATTCAATCTTTATCGGGGCGCTTCCGGCTTTTGCGTAAAATGGCAAGCTGCAAAACGGCTTAGCATCGGTGGTCGTCATTGAGTATCTGCTATAGTCTCGCTTTTTTACGCTTGTCAACAATCTTACAGTTATCTCAATCGATACCGGTGATGATGAGATCAACCTTGATAACGAGCGCGTGCCTGCCGAGCATTAGAATGGGGAACTGTAACCAAGAATAAAGCCTATTTGGTTGTATGGCTTAGTTCTGGTCAGACCCCAACACGCCGGTTCTTTCGTCATTTATTAATTCTG
>JASFFM010000253.1:0-6647 GCA_050124295.1 Desulfobacterales bacterium
AGGCTAACGGTGGAGACGGCAATCCCCAGCATGCGGGCCAGGTCGCTTAGCGCCATACCCAGTTCCGTGACGGCCCAATAGCACAGCAGACTGCGGGCTTTGACGTTTGCCCTCTTTTTGCCCGGGCCAGCCAGTGCCGCCACCGAAACCCCGGTCAGTTCCGAGACCCCCTGCATCAACTGTCCGATTCCAATGCCTTTGGCGGCCAGGGCATATTTTCGCTGAAGCCCTTCTTCGGCCCTGGCAAGAACGTCCTCGGCAAATTCACCGTCCCCCAGGATACGCTCGTCACTCTTTTGATGGATCCCGGCTTCACGCAAGGCCTGCACCGCCTGCCATCCGCCCGCACTGCGCACAAGCCCACCCCCGATAAGATCCGGGCGCCGTCCCTGATCGATCCCCTTTCCTACATATTTGCGGTAACGGCGGCGGGCGGTTGATACGCGATCGGCAAAAAGCGCCAGCACGGATGCCGTTTCCTGCCAGTCGTTGGGGCGTTTTCCCATCAGGGCGCCATGACCGCAATATCGGTAGCGATCCAGTTCCGCGATGTTTTTCACAATCCCCGCACGCAGCGGATTGAGATGGATGTAGCGCACCAGTTCCTTTAGATAAACGTCTTCCTGGCAAAGAATGGACTTGTAACGGTTTTGGAAGAGATGCCCGCTACGGAGGTGTCGTCGATTGAAGCGGCTGGCATAGCCACTTAGCATCCGCCGCATCACGGTTGCAATAGGAACATTGCCGGTCTTGAGCAGCAAGTGAAAGTGGTTGGAAAGCAGCGCCCAGGCATAACAGCGCGTATTGCTCTGCGAGACGATCCCCTCCAGCCGCTGCAGGAAATCGTCTCGATCTTTTTCATCATAAAAAATATCGCGCCGCTCGATGCCGCGCGCGATGATGTGGTGCAGCGCCCCGGGGGCATCTATTCTGGCTTGTCTCGGCATGCGTTGCTTATAGCAAATACGCCCGATGGCGTAAATATGTAAATGTGAAGGGCGTCCCTATTATTAATTACTGGTCGAAGGGCTCTATCAATAATTCATATATATGGAGTAGCCAGCCATAATGGATTTTCGGCGTGATTTGATACCAATTGTTGGGTAATTGGCGAATATGCAGATGTAGTGGCGGGATTTACTGAAGCTTCCGACGTAGGGGTGTTACAGATATGAAATGGCCATATTAACAATATGTTAATTCAATATGTTACGCATAGATAGCAGCAGTTCCATATCGGGTGTTTTGCGGATTAGGTAGAATTATTTAAATCGCCATAGATGATATCAAGGGTTTACACTTCATTGCATAATTCCTTTTCTCTTAAAGCTTTCCTCTCCTGCTACCATTTTGCTGCCGCTTACGAAAAATTTAATTTTTCTAGTTGAAAGGATGTTTGTTGATTGGATGGCTTCAAAAGGTGGGTATAGACATCCAGCGTGAACGATGTGCTGGAATGCCCAAGTTGCGTCTCAATATATTTGATGTTCTCCCCCTCCTCTATCAAGAGCCTTGCAAAACATGTCATAGGCCATGGAACAACATACGGGGAAGGCTTCTTGGCCTCCTATGCAGGGTGGAAGTCTTTTTGCAGCAATCACCGTCGCATATGACGGCGGTATTTGGAAACATCGGATAAAGCCCTTTCTTGGCACAATAATTATTCCAGCGATTCAATTCTTCTATCCCAGCAGAAGTTATCGTGCTTGCTCCCGACCTGAAGGATTCCTCCCGCGGCATGCCCGCCCCTGCCTTGATGCTCCCCGGCTAATTACCAGACCGCTGTTTCCGGCCGACCGCATGAATCTGCTCGACGATCTCCCGGCTGAGAATTGCCAGGGCACGGCTTTGGGCGGCAACTAGGGCCTCGTAGCCGGGGTAACGCACCGCTTCCGATATACTGGAACGCCTGACCGTCAGCACTTCTTTTTCCTGGCCCGCCAGAATGCGCCAGCGCGCCACCAACAATACGTCTCCCTTCAGTCGTCCGTCGCAGCGCACAATATCCACCACAACCTGGAAGTCTGTCGGCAGGGACGTCCGCCAGGGATAGAGATAGATCTGTTCCGTGGGCACCATAGCGCCGATGTTCTCGGCCAGTACATGGATGAGATTGTCTTCGAAAGAACCGGCCCATTGGTCGTATTCGGACAGATCGATGCGGTTGTCGCCGGTACGGGTAACGATCTTGTAACGGTCGAGATAATCGGCAATCTTGATGGGGCCAATCCCTATGGTGGCATTGCGCAACGGGCTGTCCGGGGTGGAAACGGCCGAGGCCGGCGCGATTGCCGAAAGGGTGTAAAAGCGCGAGGGCTGGCTTTTGCCGAAACACCCCACGCATACGATGGCGCCGACCACCGCCCCGACCCACCAAGCTCGGTAAAAGGCCGCTTGCTTCATATCATTTCCCTCCAGAGTCGCCTTTGCCCTGTATCAGGGCCTCGGGATGCCGTTCCAGATAAGCAGCCAGTTCGCGAAACGCCCGTGCCATCACGGCAATCTCCTGCAGTGACCTTTCCAGTTGCACGATAAGGGGCGCCTCTTCGGATACCACCCCCCTGGCCGCCGTCAGGGTTTGATTGAGACTGTCGCCAAGTGATACCAGCTGTTGATCGGCACTGCGGGCCAGTTGCCCGTAATCCTCGAGCGTGCGGTTCAGGTTGGCAGCCATTGGCGGCACCTGACGGTCGACGTTGGTGACCAGGCGGCGCGCGTCACTGATGGCGCCCTCCAGGTCCCCCGAGAGCGCTCCGCTGCGGCGGTCCAGGTTGCGCACCAGGGTTCGGGCATCGACCATGAGGACACTTAACGCCTCGAGGCTGGCATTCCAGTTCGGATTGTTGACCAAGGCAGCGATGCCATCCAGTGTATTTTCCAGATTTTTTTCGATGGCTTCCAAATCGAGTTTCTGAAAGGCCTGGGCCAGCCGATAGGTGGCGGAGGGAATCGTGGGAATCTGGGGATAGGGCAAATCAGTTTTATGCAGGTTGATGGGTGTGTTGGGATAAAAATCCAGTTCGATGGCCAACTGACCGGTTATCAGGCTTTGCATGGACAGCACGGCGCGCAGCCCCTGCGCGACGAGTTGCTTGGCGTCGTGCCGGTAATCGATGGTTTCCTCGTCAACGCCCACCACCTCGAACTGGCCCGGTTCGACCTCGATGATGATGGGAATCTCGGTCTTTTGTTTCTGGGGGTCGGTTCGCAGGATGAGTCTTTTTACGGTCCCGATGGGCACCCCCCGGAATAACACCGGTGACCCGACGGCGAGTCCCTTGACGGAGTCCTCGAAGTACATGAGGTAGAGATTGGTTTTCTTGAAAAACTTCCCCGAACCGAAGACCACGATGCTGGCTGCCAGCAGAAACACCGCGACGACCACGAAGCCGCCGATCATCATCCGGTTGGCCTGTTTTGCCATCTTTTGATCATCCTCCCTGCGGCAACGCTTCGCCGCGGGTTAGAAACATGTGCAGGACGGGATCCCGGCTTGCGGCCAGGAGTTCCTTAGGGTCTCCGGTGGCCGTCATGGTGCGCTTGGAAACGTCCAGGAACACGGAATTATTTCCGATCGCAAAGATGCTGGCCAGTTCGTGGGTGACCACCACCATGGTGGTGCCCAGACTGTCGCGCAACTCCAGAATCATGTCGTCCAGCCGGCGGGCGCTGACCGGGTCCAGTCCGGCCGAAGGCTCGTCGAAGAATAAAATTTCCGGATCCAAGGCCATGGCCCGGGCGATGCCGGCCCGCTTCTGCATGCCGCCGCTGATTTCCGAAGGATAAAATTCCTCGAACCCGGCCAGACCCACCAGGGCCAGTTTCAAGGCCACCACGTCCTTGATATCGCCTGCCGTCAAATTCGTGTAGGTCTCCAAGGGCAGGGCCACGTTCTCGGCCAAGGTCATGGAACTCCACAAGGCACCGCTCTGGTACATCACGCCGGCGCGGCGGATGATCCGGTCACGGGTTTCGGGAGACGATCCCCAAAAGTCGACCTCGCCATAGAGAATCCGCCCGACCGCCGGCTTCTTGAGGCCGATCAGCACGCTCATCATGGTGCTCTTGCCGCAGCCGCTGCCGCCCATGATGATGAAAATGTCGCCCCGGCAGATGGTGTAGGACAACTCCCGCATCAGGACGAAATCGCCATAGGCCATGGTCAGATCTTGCACGGTAATATGGGGGGTGCGTTCCGCCATGAGGCCCGATCCCGATAACGCTTTTTCCTCTGAGGGCCTTCAGATCCCCAGGAGGTTGCAGATGACGGTGATGACGGCCGTTGAAATTGTCATGCCCACGATGGCCGTCACCACGGCCGAGGTCGCGGCATCGCCCACCGCCGAAGCGCTGCGGCCGCATTCCATGCCGCGCATGCATCCGGCCAGGGCGATGATCACGCCGAACACGATCCCGCTGAAAATGCCGATCCCCAGATCCCAGAGACGAACGGCCGCCACGGTCCGCTGGTAGTATTGCACCAAACTGATATCCAGAACCCCCACCCCGACCACGAGGCCGCCCAGGATGCCCATGACATTGGCATAGAGGCACAACAGCGGCATCATCAAGGCCAGGGCCAGCATGCGCGGCAGCACCAGAAACTCCATTGGAGCCAGGCCGAGAGTTTTGAGCGCATCGATTTCCTGATTGACCTGCATGGTGCCCAACTGGGCGGCGAAGGCCCCGCCGGTGCGCCCCGCCATGACGACGCCGGTCATGACGGCGGCCATCAGGCGCACCATGGCAATCCCCACCAGATCGGCCACGTAGATCTGGGCCCCGAACAGGAGGAGTTGAATGGCCCCCACGAAGGCCAGGATAAGGCCCACCAGGAAGCTGATCAGCGAGACGATGGGCAAGGCTCCGCCCCCGCAGGACTCGATGATCAGAAACAGATCGCTGCGCCGGAAGAAGGCCCGGCCGCGCACCAGCCTGGCGAAGGCCAGGGTCGCATCACCAATGAAGGCCAGCAGCCGGCCGGCGGAAGAAAAAAAGGCCACCGTTTCGTCGCCTACCTGGGCCAGAAACGGTCGCTGCTTATCCCGCCGGCGGGCGTCTTTCTTCTCGGGCACGGCCGCCGCCAGGGCCATTAATTGCTGGGCGCCCTCGGGCAGCCCGCCGCCTTCGATACGGATGCGCTTGTCTTCGCAAAGCCGGCGCAGTCGCTGCAGGAAGGTCAACAACCCTGTGTCCCACCCGGCAAGTCTTTGGGTGTCGAAGGCGATGCAATCGACACCACCGGCCGCTTCCAGCCGTTCCTGTACGTCAGCCGCCGAGGGCAGCGCCTCACCGATCTTCCAGCTGCCGGACAGCGCCAGCAGCAAGGTGTCTGTCGATGGTTGCTCTATCGTTATTTCAGCCGCTGAAGCCACCCAAGATTCCTTTCCGAAACGATCGCTTGTCTTTCGACACCCGCTTGGCGGGTGGCGCATGATCTTCAGGTCACGATCAATTCGTGGTTTTGTCGATCAGGTCTTCCCTGACGCAAGGGTGCCGCCGTTGCCGCCGATCGCTTCGGTTATGACCGCGATGCGATTCTGCCAGCCTTAGCAGGCGCATATCACAAATCCGCCAGGCACGAAGGCGGCCTTGGCATCTGGCATGCGATGCGCGCAAGCGCTGTCCACGTGGTCACGCTTGCCAATGTGCACGCCTGCGACCCCGGCTTGAAGATCGGGCCTGGCGCCAGGTTGCTGCGCACGCGGTTGCCGACAAGGTGGCTGTTTGTGCCGTTGTCAACGTTGGCCGTAAAACAGGTCAGGGAAACGGCGTCATCATCGCTATAACCGAAATCATCCAGCGCCGCCAGCAGGCCGGCTGTGTCCATGGTTCCTTGCCCGCGATTTCATTCGCGCCGATGACTTTGTCTTCCTTCCGCCTCAGCCGGGGCCGTCAATAGATCGTCCCGAAGCCCCTATCCTGGTGGTCATACCTCAGCGCATGAGCGCGATGGGTCGGGTGGTTATTTTTCAACGGAGATCGCGATCGCCTCGGTTATGCGGGCATGAATCACGTCCCCGGCCTTGAGGCTGTCGAAGGCCTTGATGGACGCATCCACGTGTGTCTTGCTGACCGAACCGTCAGGGAGTTCAAGCATAATCGACCGGTTTGCTTTATCGATGGCCTTGATCTTGGCGGACACGTCGATCGTTTCCACCACGGCGACGGCCGGTTTTTCACCTTTGGCGGCCCGCACGGCCACCATACCGGCGTCAACACCGGGTTTTTGTCCATGTTTTCCGAGATAGAGCGCCACCGATTCATGATACTCGACCCTGACCTTGTCACCAATCTCGATCTGATCAAAGTTGCGGGCTTCCTCGCTCACCTCGAGTGATACGACCCTGCCATCCGGACCGCGCAGTTTCAGGACACGATCGTTCCTGTCAATGCCGACCACATCGGCCGTAAGGACGACCCCGTCTCGCAGGACAACCCCCTTCGTCATTTCGCTGGAAGGCTGCCCGCCACCGGATGCGCAGCCGATCAGCAGGGCCAGGACAAAAGACATGATGACAATTGTTCTCGTTTTTTTCATCGTCATTCTCCTATTTTAGTAAGGATGATGCGGCGCCGAGCCATCGACCGAATCTGCCTCCATACGCTGCGTTGTTTGCGAATGGCTTTCAGGATAACGAAAACCC
>JASFFM010000254.1:0-6646 GCA_050124295.1 Desulfobacterales bacterium
CCAGGTTTTTTTCCCGCCAGTTGCGCCGCGCTCGTTGGAGGACTTGCAGCAGCAGCGCCTCCTTGCTCGCAAAGTGATTATAGAAGCCGCCTTTGGAGGTATGGCAGGCCTTCAGGATATCGTTCAAGGAGGTGCTTAGAAAGCCTTTGAGGGTGAACAGCCGGAGGGATTCTTCCAGGATGTGTTCTTTGAGTTGCATGGAATTTCCATCGATCAAAGCATCAAAACAGACCGGTCGGTCTGATCTACTATGGCGGCGGTCCGCATGTCAACCGCAATATGCCGGCCAGAGGTCATGACAGGCCGTAAGCCCCCGCAACATCTGGGACATCAGCCGGCCGGATCGTTGGCAGCATCCTTTTCCCCCCGGGGGCCATGGCCGCTAGAATGCTCGGGACGGCCAGCGGTGTGCCCAGGGGCGAGCTTTTTCCAGTTGGGCGGCGAGGCGAAACAGGGTGGCTTCATCGCCAAAGCGCCCCATGAACTGGATGCCGATCGGCAGGCCCTCCTCATTCCAGAAAAGGGGCACGGACATGGCGGGCTGGCCCGTGACATTGGCCAGCGGGTTCAAGTGGACAAATTGACTGCCGGCCTCAAACCCTTGCAAGGGATTATCAGGCGCCGGCTGGAATGCGTTCAAACGGGGCGGCGGTTGTGAAACCGCCGGTGCCATCAGGACATCGAAGGTCCTGTAGCGTTGCGCCATCGCACGCGAGCTTCGCTGTAACTGTTCGATGGCCAGGACATAATCGGCCGCGTCGATGTCACGGGCCAATTCGTTCAAGGCCCAGGTTCCCGGTTCGACCTGTTCGCGGCTGGCCCCCAGCATTTTGAGTATCGAAGCAGTTCCGGCGGCGATGAGGACTTTTACGGCGGCCGCAAATTGGTCGCTGCCCCCATCGATGGTCAGGGTGGTTTCCTGGACCTCGTGGCCAAGCCCGCGGCACAGGCCAATGGCGGTTTGAAGCGCTGCGCGGCAATCGTCATGAACCGGAAGTTCCGGCGAGGTCAGGCTGGCGATTCGCAGACAACCCGGATCGAGGCCGACTTCGGACAGGAAGGGCCGTTCGCGCGGAGGAGCCCAGTATGGGTCGCCAATATCCGGTCCGGCTGTTGCGTCCAGAAGAGCGGCACTGTCGCGAACCGATCGGGTCACGGCATGCTCCGCGACCAGTCCGCCCCAGCCTTCTCCAAAATCCGGCCCCAGGGGATTGCGGGCGCGCGTTGGTTTCAGGCCAAAGAGACCGCAGCAAGAGGCCGGGATTCGAATCGATCCACCGCCATCGTTGGCATGCGCCATGGGGACCATGCCGACGGCCACGGCGGCGGCCGAACCGCCACTGGATCCGCCGGGGGTGCATTCTGTATTCCAGGGGTTGCGACAGGGCCCGAACAGCTGGGGTTCGGTGGTGGGCAGGAGTCCAAATTCCGGCACGTTGGTCTTGCCGATGATTATCAGGCCCGCCGCTTTCAACCGCCTGACCAGCTCACTGTCATGATCGGGTACAAAATGACGCAGGAGACGGGCCCCCATCGTCATGGGCACACCCTGGCAAATGCCGAGGATGTCTTTGAGCAGAAAGGGAACCCCGCGAAACGGGCCTTCGGGCAATTTGCCCCGCGCCGTATCCCGGGCCTGGTGGTACATTTTGGTGATCACCGCGTTGATCTTCGGATTGCTTGCTTCAATGCGCTCGATGGCGGCTTCCACCAACTCGATGGGTTGAACATCTTTTTTGCGGACCAGTTCGGCCTGGGCGGTGGCATCCCGATGGACCAGTTCAGAGAGGTTTCCCATGGTCATTTCCTTCATGCGTTGACACGCGCTTGGTCCCCCGGAATCCGTCGCGGGAGGATCCGATCACCGACGTGCGCAGGGTCGCCTGAAATTCGACCCCTCGCGGGCGTCATTTACTGGCCCTGCAACTTGCGCCCAGGGTAAAATGAATCCTTATGTCCCTGATGTTAAAGCAGGCTGTGCCCCCAAAAGCCAGGACAAAATAAGCGCTCCGGTTCGCGGCAAGGCAAATGAAACCTGAAAAGCGCAGCACCTTGACAGATCCGCAGTTTAATTTTGCTTTTCGGCACCCATTTTTGGTGTTGGAGGATATTTTGAAATGGTTTCAACCCGAACATTTCATGATCCTATTGATTCGAACCTGATGGGATGCATTTGTTGCCTGTCGTAACGAAAACTTGCCCTAAATTGGCCAGGAAACACCTTGTGACCGGGGATTTCAGAAAAAAGCGCATTCCCTTTTCACCCGGCGGGCAAGTCTGGGGCATCCCTTTCCGGCGTTATCGGGCGCTTGCGGTCGCATAAGCACGGCAGCGCTCCTGAAGGCCTTGTACGGGAGGCCTCAACCTTGTGAAATATCCGGGTTAAGCCGCTAACTTTCCAATGACGCGCATGGCGATTTTGTTTAAACGCTTGCGGCCTACAGCGTGGTTCTTTTTGGCGCTCGGTATGCTTTGGCCGGCAACGGTCACCGTTTCGGCGAGCGAAAATACCACCACCGTGGAACGCCTAATCGTGGACAAGTCCGACCGACGCTTGGATTTCATTGCGGATGATAAGGTCATCCGGTCATTCCGCATATCCTTAGGCAGCCGACCAACGGGTGATAAAAATCGGCAGGGTGACCAAAAGACCCCCCAGGGCTGTTATATCATCGATTGGCGCAATTCCGAGCGTCGCTTTTACCGGTCGTTGCATATTTCTTACCCGAACGCGGCCGATCGCGAGGAAGCCTGCCGGAGCGGCGTGGATCCGGGCAGTATGATCATGACTCGGGGACTGCCCAACGAGGCCCAAGGGGATCAGGAGGGTTACCTTGGCATGGACTGGACCGACGGCTGCATCGCTTTGAGCCATGAGGAGATCGATCAATTATGGGCGTCCGTCAAGGATGGAACTCCCATTGACATCGTTCCCTGAATGACCGTCCGGCCTTCGCCCTCCTTCCAGAGGTCTTGCCACCGGGGCCATTTGGCCCACGGGGATCTCAGTCATGGAGCCCATCGCGCCCTCCGGTCCCATGGACCCACTGTCGGGCAGCCCGCAGCGCTTGACATCTTAACCTATCAAAATTATAGACTTATAGCATCCGGCAAAAGCTTATTCGATCGGGCCGGCGATCATCATTGGGCATGCGCTCCCCGGCAAATCCCAAGCGCTTGCCGTCATTCCAATCCGGACCCACCGGCCCGCCCTCACCGTGTGGGCGTGTGCCGTTCCCGTATCAAGACCCTGTTGCGAGGGGATCTTCATGACCCACCGCCCCACCTATGAGGAACTGGAACGCCGGATTGCCCAGCTGGAACGTCAGCGCGCCGAATGGAGCGCTAAAGACGATCCCCCACCTGCCGAGGCCCTGGTGTCGAAGCCGCCGAATCTGGTCATCTTCCGCCTGCCGGACGGGATGATTCTGGATGTCAACGACGCTTTCCTGCAGACCTCCGGCTATGCCCGGGAAGATGTGCTCGGGCGGTCGGATAACGATATCGGCATTTGGGCGGAAATGGACGAGCGCCGCCAGTTTATCGATGTGTTGCGTGAATGTGGAGAGATTCGCGGCTTCCGGGCCCAACTCTGCATGCAGAACGGCCAGCTGCGATCCTTTGAAATTTTCGCTCGGCAGGTGGAAATCGGTGGGGAGGTATGCGCGATCAGCATTTCCCGGGACATCTCCGATCGCAAACAGCAGGAAATGGCGCTTCGCAAACAGGTGAGCACATTGGACAGCATTTTCCGGGCCGCCCCCACCGGGATCGGCATGGTGCGCGAGCGGATCATCGTTGCGGCCAACCAGCGCCTTTGCGACATGTTGGGCTATTCCCAGGAAGCATTGCTGAATCAGAGCGCACGTTTGCTCTATCCCTCCCGGGAGGAATTCGAGTGGGTGGGCCGGGAAAAATACGATCAGATTTCCCGCCTGGGTACCGGGACGGTGGAAACCCGCTGGAAATGCAAGGACGGCCGTATCATCGATGTTCTCCTGAGTTCCGCCCCCATCGACCTGACGGATGCCTCCCAGGGGGTGACCTTCACGGCCCTCGACATCACCGAACGCAAAATTGCGGAACACGCCTTGGAGGTGCAAAAATCCTACCTCACCACCCTTCATCAGACCGCCATCGGTCTGGTCGGACATCTGGAACCGGATGACGTGCTCGAGGCCATTGTACGCAATGCGGTCGCCTTCGTGGAAGGGGCCGATGGTTTCGCTTATATTTATGATAGCGACAGCGACGAATTGGTGCTTAAGGCCGGTACCGGGCGCTACGCTGAAAACCTGCTCGGCTCTCGCATGAAGCTTGGCGAAGGGTTGACCGGCCGTGTCGCCAAAAGTGGTCAGCCCATGTGGGTCGATGATTATCGAAGTTGGTCCGGTCGCACAAACCACCCGGTGTTCGCCGATCTGCAAGGAGCATTGAGCGTCCCCATCCTGTCAAACGACCAGGTGTTGGGGGTGATCGGGATGAACCACTTCGACTCCGATAGAACCTTCAAAAGCGAAGAAGTCCACATCTTGAGCCGTTTCGCCGATCTGGCGGCCATCGCCCTTAAAAATGCCGGCTTGTATGCCGATCTGCAGAAGGAATTGCTCGAACGGCGGGCCATCGAGAAGAAACTGCGGGAGAAGGAAAACCTGCAGGAGGATATCTTCGAGAGCATCCAGGACGGTGTCAGCGTTCTCGATCGCGACCTGAACATTCTTTTCGTCAACCGCGCCATGGAGCGAATTTATGGTGATCAGGCCTCCCTGGTCGGCAGACGCTGCTATATCTGTTACCATGGTCGGTCGGAGCCCTGCGAGGTTTGCCCGACCAGGCGTTGTTTTGAAACCGGACAGATGGCCTCGGAGGTGGTCCCCGGCCTGCCGGGCTCGTCCGTCAGCTGGCTCGAGGTTTTCAGCTTCCCCATTCGCGATCGGGAAACGGGAGAGATCTCGGGTGCGGCCGAGTTTGTGCGCGATATTAGCGACCGGCGCAAAGCCGAGCAGAACCTTTCGATGTACGAGCAGATGGTGACTTCCAGCAGTGACTACATGGCACTGGTTGGTAAGGATTACATCTTCAAGGTGGTCAACGCGCCCTACGGTGCTGTCATGGGTCGCATGCCGGAGAATATCGTCGGCCGGCCGGCGGCGGAAATTTTCGGCCGGGAGATCTTCGATCGCCACCAGAAACCGAAGATCGACCAGTGCCTGACGGGAGAGGAACTTCGCACCAAAGCCTGGTTCGATACCCCCGGTTTGGGGCGGCGGTTTATCGACAGCGCCTATTATCCCAGCCGGGAAGAGGATGGCACCATCTCCGGTGTCGTGATGGTGGGGCGCGACATCACCGATCTGCGTAAACTGGAGGACCAGCTCCAACAGGCCCAGAAAATGGAGGCCATCGGAACCCTGGCCGGGGGCGTGGCCCACGACTTCAATAATCTCCTCATGGGCATCCAGGGGCGCACCTCCCTGATGTTGAGCGAAATTGCCCGGGACCACGCCTTTCATGAGCACCTGGAAGGCATCGAATCCTATGTGAAAAGCGCGGTGGACCTGACCCGACAGATCCTGGGGTTTGCCCGGGGCGGGAAATATGAGGTCAAGGCCACGGATCTCAACGATCTCGTCAAGACCCAGAACCGCATGTTCAGCCGGACCCGCAAAGAGCTGACCGTTCGCGGCAAGTACGAGAAAAATCTCTGGACGGTGGAGGTGGATCAAGGGCAGATCAAGCAGGTTCTGTTGAACCTGTATGTCAATGCCTGGCAGGCCATGCCGGGGGGCGGCGATCTGATCGTTTCAACCGAAAATGTGGTCCTGACCGATACCGATATTCGGCAAATCGGGTTGCGGCCCGGGCGGTTCGTGCGGGTGACGGTTTCCGACACCGGTGTCGGCATGGACGCGGCGACCATGGCGCGTATTTTCGAACCTTTTTTCACCACGCGTGAAATGGGGCGCGGCACGGGTCTGGGTTTGGCTTCGGCCTATGGCATCATTAAAAATCACGGCGGTTTGATCAACGTTTACAGTGAAAAGGGCGAGGGCAGTACCTTCAGTATTTATCTTCCGGCCGCCTACAGCGCCGTCCCCGAAGAACCCGCGGCACCCGACCGTCTCGTCCAGGGGCAGGGCACGCTTTTGCTGGTGGATGACGAACAGATGATTCTGGATGTGGGATCGGCCATGTTGCGCAAGCTGGGGTATCGCGTGCAGGTGGCCGGCAGTGGTGACGAGGCCCTGCGAATCTATCGGGACCAGAAAGCGGCCATCGACCTGGTCATCCTGGACATGGTGATGCCCGGCATGGGCGGTGGGGAAGTCTTCGACCGGCTCAAGGCTTTCGATCCGGCTGTCCGGGTGGTCCTTTCCAGCGGCTACAGTATCAATGGGAAGGCTTCCGTCATTATCGATCGTGGCTGTGTGGGCTTTATCCAAAAACCGTTCAATCTGGTCCAGTTGTCCCAGAAAGTGCAAGCCGCCCTGGCGAACTGAGGCCTTGCATCAGGGTTGCACCGATGGTTTCCCCACCGATGCCCCCGCGTTCACCGCGCCTGAAAGCAGCTTGAAAGATGCGCCAGACCTTGCCGCACCGCATCGATGGGTGTGCCGGGGCGCAATTCCAACACCTGCAGGACGTC
>JASFFM010000255.1:0-6638 GCA_050124295.1 Desulfobacterales bacterium
CTCGCGGGCCGATCGTCTGGTGGTTCCGCTATTGGCGGTGATCATCGTTTCGGGTGTATTCCTGGAAAGCACCCGGATCCTCTCGCCGACCATCTTCAATGAAATGGTGGATGACTACATGGGGAACGACGACCCCGAGGAAGTGGCGGCGCTAAGGCAATATTGGGCGACCACCTTCGGCGCTTGGCACCCCCCCTCCCGACCCGCCCAGAGCGTTTACGATGCCGCAGAGGGTCAAGCGGCCCACGAAGCCTATTGCGCTTCCTGCCATTCTCCTCCCCAGGCGGCGTTTCTGTCCTATCCGACCTCGCGCCTCTTGAAACCCGTTGCCGGGCTGGTGGCAGCCCTGCGGTTTGATATCTGGCTATGGTATTTCCACTACCTGGCCAGCTGCCTGGCATTAGCCTGTCTGCCCTTCAGCAGCATTTTTCACCTGATCGCCACCCCGGCCAATCTCCTGGCCCGCGCCACAGGGTCGGTCGCCGACAGTCCCGCAGCCCAGCGCCCGGCCCGACGGGCGCTGGGGCTGGATGCCTGCACCCATTGCGGTGCGTGCAGTGTGCACTGTTCCGTGGCCCCGATTTACCGGGTGATACCCAATACCACGATCCTGCCATCTGAAAAGCTGCAAACCATCAGGACGCTGCCGTCGTCCCGGATGCGGTCCCCGCAAATGGCGGTTTTGGCCGAAGGCAGCTTCATCTGCACGCTGTGTGGCCGCTGCACCCGAATTTGTCCCTCCGGCATTGAATTGCAGGATCTGTGGCAGGCGGTCCGAGAGGATTTGTTGCGTACCGGGTGGGGGCCCGCTGGACATCCGGGTGCCCGCCCGTCGGCGGCAATCGTGGATCCGAAGCAAACCCGGCTGACCGACGAACCGCCGCTTTCGCTGGGATTGACCGATCGCCCGGAAACTTTCTGGGCCTGTGTCCAGTGCACCACCTGTACCAGCGTCTGCCCGGTCGTGGCCGCCAGCGACAATCCGCAACGGGACCTCGATCTGACGCCCCAGCAGATCATGAACCTGATGCGCCTGCAACTAAAGGATGAGGCTTTTGAGAGTCGGATGCTGTGGGATTGCGTGACCTGTTACAAATGCCAGGAGCACTGCCCCCAGGATGTCAAAGTGGCTGATGTGCTCTATGAACTGCGCAATGAGGCCTATCGCCGCGGCAAGGTCCCCGTGCTGAAAACCGGGGCGCTCTAAACCATGTCCCATGACCGGATGCCCCCATGGGCCGGCAGGCAGGACAACGCATGAATCAAAAGACCTACCTCTATTTTCCGGGCTGCAAGGCAGCACCCTTTCTGCCCCAATACGATACCGCGACCCGGGCGGTGCTGGCGGCCTTCGATATCCGCCTGGACGACAGCGAATTGAACTGCTGCGGCTACCCGGTGCGCCGGCAAAACATGGCCGCTTCGGTCCTCGCCGCGGCCCGCAACCTGGCCCTGGCCGACCGCTTGGCCATGCCGTTATTGACGCCCTGCCAATGTTGTTACGGCAATTTGCAGCAGGCCGCTTACTGGCTGGGCGCAAACCGCGAATTGCGCCGTTTCGTCAACCGACAACTGGCGAACGAAGGTCTGCGTTGGCATGCGCGTATTACCGTGCGCCATCTGTTGACCGTTCTGTATGAAGATGTCGGCCTTGAGGCGATCCGAACCCGGGTGAGCGATCCTCTACGGGGGTTGCCCGTAGCAGCCCATTACGGCTGCCACGCCCTGCGCCCGGGCCATGTGGTGCGCTTCGACAATCCCCTGGCGCCCACGCTTTTTGAGGGCTTGTTGGAAGCGATCGGCGCCCGGCCCGTGGATTGGCCCCTGCGGCTGGATTGCTGTGGCCACCCCGTCAGTGAACAGAATCCGCGGCTATCCCTCAAGTTGATGGCCCAAAAACTTGCCGATGCGCGGAACTCGGGGGCCAAGGCCCTGGCCACGGCCTGCACCTACTGCCAGATCCAGTTCGAAAGGGCGCGTTTCAGCCACCCCCTGGAAAACGGCGATCCTCTGCCGGTACGGCTTTATCCGCAGCTTCTGGGACAGGCCATGGGACTGCCGGCAGATGCCTTGGAAAGGCCTTGAAAATAAATGCCTGCGGGTCGGCGGGAGGTCAGCCGGGCCGCTGATCGCTTGCATTTTTTGCCGTTCTGTGCACCAATAAAAATCCATTCATGGATTCTGAAAAGACGACAATCATTTAGTATTGTTGGGTATTTATCACCCTGGCAGAAAGGAGATCCGACATGAACAGCTATATCGGGGCGGTCGATCTGGGGACCACCAGCAACCGTTTTATCATCTTCGATCAACAGGGGCGTATGGTCGGTCTGGATCAGAAAGAACACGAACAGATTTTTCCCCGGCCCGGCTGGGTCGAACACGACCCCATGGAAATCTGGCGCAACACCCAGGCCGTGATCCGGGGGGCCCTGGGCAAATGCGGCCTCAAGGGCAACGCCCTGGCCGCCATCGGTATAACCAACCAGCGCGAGACGGCCGTGGTCTGGGACAAACGCAGCGGACACCCTTTTTATAACGCCATTGTCTGGCAGTGCACCCGAACCGACGGGATCTGCAACGATCTGATCGCAGACGGCGGGCAGGACCGCTTCCGGGCCAAGACCGGGCTGCCCATCGCCACCTATTTCTCGGGCCCCAAAATCAAGTGGATCCTGGATAACGTTCCGGAGGCCCGCGCGGCGGCCGACAAAGGCCAGGCCCTGTTCGGGACGATTGAAACCTGGATCATCTGGTGGTTGACCGGGGGACCTTCCGGCGGCGCCCACGTGTCCGATGTCACCAATGCCAGCCGCACCCTGATGATGGACCTGCAAACCCTGACCTGGGATCGGGAGATCTTGCAGACGCTGGGTGTCCCCGAACAGATGCTACCCCGCATCGTTCCGTCCGTGGACCAGGATACGTGGGGACACACGCTCCAGGAGGGGCCCTTCAAAGCCACCGTACCCGTGTGCGGAGCCCTGGGCGATCAGCAAGCGGCCCTCGTGGGACAGACCTGTTTCGAGGTTGGCGAAGCCAAAAACACTTACGGCACGGGATGCTTCCTGTTGCTGAACACCGGGCACGCGCCGGTGGCTTCCGCCCATGGGCTGCTGACAACGCTGGGGTATCAGGTCCGTGGCGAAAAACCCGTCTACTGCCTGGAAGGATCCATTGCGATTGCCGGGGCCCTGGTGCAGTGGTTCCGGGATAATTTGAACCTGATCGATCAAGCCCCGCAGATCGAGGAATTGGCGCTGTCGGTGGAGGATAACGGGGGTGCCTATATCGTGCCTGCTTTTTCCGGGCTATTCGCACCCTATTGGCGCTCGGATGCCCGCGGGGCCATCGTGGGCCTGACGCGCTTCGTCAACAAAGGCCATCTGGCCCGGGCGGTCCTGGAGGCCAATGCCTTCCAGGCCCGCGATATCGTTGAGGCGATGAACAAGGACTCCGGTGTGGCCCTCTCTAGTCTCAAGGTGGACGGCGGTATGGTCGGCAACAACCTTTTGATGCAGTTCCAGTCCGATATCCTCAATGTACCGGTCATCCGGCCCGCCATCACCGAGACCACCGCTCTGGGGGCGGCCTACGCCGCCGGTCTGGCTGTAGGCTACTGGTCCGGACGTGACGATCTTCGTAAAAATTGGTCCGTGGATCAAACCTGGAAACCCCGCATGGGGGAAGCGCAGCGGGAGCAGGCCTACCGGAACTGGCAGAAAGCGGTGACCCGTACGTTCGACTGGATTTAAGGGCGTCCGCGCCTAAAACAACCGCGCCGTGGCCTGTGATGCGCCGCGACGCGGTCTGCAAAGCCTGACAGGATTCGCAGGGATCAGGCGGATTCGTCCTTGGTTTTCATTTTAAAATCACCAATTTTATAAAGAACAAATTTGAGCCAGCGCATTCCGAAATCCAGCAATGCGATTTCATCATTTTTTATCTTCGCCTGGGTTTGCGCATCGATGTCGTAGCGATCCAGAAAGGAGCTGCTGAACACGAACTCACGAAATTTGTCGATATTGTAACTGGCCAGAAAAAACATCTGTTTGCTTTGCTCGGTCAGTTTGACGTTCTGGGGGAATGAACGCTTGCGTACCACCAGATCGGTCCACTCGGCGTTGATCTCATCATGGCGATCCACTCCCTGGTCCTTGCGCCACTCAGCAACCGTCCAGGTTTTGTCCTCTTCGAACCCCCGGCAGTGGGCCTCATCCACGAAGAAGTAAAACCCATCGTCATCGGCCCCCTCTTTATGGGTCAGGGCCGCCACGCCCAGCGGGTAGTAGCGACAGGTTGTGGGGCGGTCTTCATAGACCAGGCATCCGTCATCCCGCACAAACGGACAGGATTGCCGTTCGTCGTCGAGCAGTTTCATGGTAACCACCGGCAGGTCCGTTTTCTCCATGATGTGGGGTTCCGTGTAGATGGCCAGGAATTCTTCGGATGACAAACCCAGCCGGTTCTTCAGAAGGATGACGTCATAGGGTGTCAGAATGATGTTGATCCCCCGGCAGCATTTGGTAAAGCAAGATACACCGGGGTGGCATTTAAATTTAAAACGATTTTTCAGGCCCACCCGCTCCGGGATAATTTGGGCCATGGTTTCATTGTCGGTCATCGTTGCGGTTCCAATGCATGTTGTTAATTAAGATTCATTCTCATTTAGTCCAAAAAGCCATCCTTCCATAACGAAGTTGCCGGTGGAAGTCAAACGCGCGGGCATTGGCCAGCATTCACCCGGAAAGGGATACGGGCTGCCTAGCGTACAACTTAATGCTTGATTTACGCCCCCAACATGTTATGAAATTTGATTTTGCCGGTAAATAAGCGGTTATAATTCTTTGGAATCCATCAATATGGGAACATGGCAGGCATATCAGCCGGGACGGCGTTTGGTGGGCCGTTTGACGAACGATGAAGACCTGATCGAGGCCATCACCACCCTCGGTGTGCAGGAACAGGTTCCCGCGGCTGTCGTAACCCTCACCGGCCGCATCACCTTAGCCACCATCGGTGCCTTCGATGCTCGCCAGCAGGTCTACGTCACCCGCAGGGAAGAGCGGCCCATGGAAATCATTGCCTGTCGGGGGCTATTGACGACCGGAGAGCCCCGGCCGTTTTTGCATGCCCATATTGTGCTGGCGGACGAAAACACGGTCATCGGCGGCCGGCTGTTCTCCGACACCCTGGCTGCGGAAGCCGAGTGTGTTATTGAAGAATTGCGGGGACCGGCCGCGGCCCGCGATTACGACGCGCGTACCGGACAACTCGTCTTGGCCTTTGGCCAAATCGAAGCGAAAAAAGTCGGATCTTAATCCGGCCTCACCGACCCGATCATTCTAAGGAGGCAGCTATGGATATCACCATCACCAAGGCCGGATCTCTGAAAGCCAAACCGGATGCCGATCGCCTGGGATTCGGTACGCTTTTCACGGATCACATGTTCAACATGGATTACGATCCGGAAAAGGGGTGGCATGATCCACGGATTGAGCCCTACGCACCGATCCCGATGGAGCCTTCCACCATGGTGCTCCATTACGGCCAGGGGGTTTTCGAGGGGCTCAAAGCCTACCGGAGCGGGAGCGGCGGCATTCAAATGTTCCGCCCCCAGGAAAATTTCAAACGGCTGAACAATTCATGCCGACTGCTGTGTATCCCCGAATTTGACGAGGGTTTCCTGCTGGAGGCACTCAAAAGGTTGCTACAAGTGGAAAAAGAATGGGTTCCCGACGCGCCCGAGACCTCCCTCTACATTCGCCCGACCATTATCGCCATGGATCCCTTTTTGGGTGTGCGGGCCTCCCATACCTACCGCTTTTTTATCATTCTCTCGCCGGTCGGGGCCTATTATCCGGAGGGCTTCAACCCGATCAAGATCCAGGTCACCCGGGAGCACGTCCGTGCGGTGCGCGGGGGCGTGGGGGAAGCCAAAACGCTGGGCAATTACGCCGCCAGCCTGCTGGCGGGCGACAAGGCACACCGGGCCGGTTATACCCAGGTCCTCTGGCTGGACGGGGTGGAAAAGAAATACGTGGAAGAAGTGGGCTCCATGAATATTTTCTTCGTGCTCGGGGAGGAACTGGTGACACCCGCCCTCAACGGCAGCATTCTGCCCGGCATCACCCGCGATTCCGTGTTGGCGCTGGGCCGCAAATGGCATCTCACCGTCTCCGAGCGCCATATCGCCATCGATGAAGTCGTTGAGGCCCACGAAGCCGGTCATCTGAAGGAGATTTTCGGTGCGGGCACGGCCGCGGTCATCTCACCGGTCGGCGAATTGAATTACGACGGTCGCACGCTCCATGTCGGCGACGGCAAGGTCGGTCCGCTGGCCCAAAAATTTTACCGCGCCATCACGGACATGCAATACGGCCTCACGGACGACCCCATGGGGTGGATTGTGTCGGTCTAACCCGAACACTTCGTGACCATATTGATGCCAACTTGCTTGGGTGCATTTGTTCCCTGTCTTAAACCAAGATTGCCGTGAATTTGTCGGGCAACCCTTTGTGGCCGGCAAATGTCAGAACGAAGCACATGCCCTTTTCACCCCGCGGGCAAACCCGAGGCATCCCTTCCCGGCATTATCAGGCGCTTGCGGGCGCGTGCCTACCGCGGCGCTCCGGAAT
>JASFFM010000256.1:0-6607 GCA_050124295.1 Desulfobacterales bacterium
GTGTCTTGATAACGGTACTTGCGCATTTCCGGCAGGGTTACGGCGGCCATGGTGGCCGCCGTGGCATTGGTGGATCCGCAGATGGCCGAAAAACCGGCGCAGGCGCCGATGGTGGCGATGGCCATGCCGCCGGGCCAGTGACCGATGAATTTATAGGCCACCTCGAAGAGTCGGCTGCTGATGCCGGCATGGAAGGAAATCTGCCCCATCAGAATGAAAAGGGGTATCACCGTTAGATTGTAGGAGCCAAAGACATCGAAGATATCTTTGGCGATCAGGTTTAAGGCGGCGTCGTAGTTGACGATATAGCCGAATCCGCCAAAACCGATCAGGGCCATCACGAACCCCACCGGCATGCGCGAGAAAATCAGGATAAACAGGGCCAGCAGGCCGACAATACCGGCAACGGTGGGGGTCATGCGGCCATCCTCTGATCCGGAGTGCTGAGCCCGCTGCGCGTCCTAACCGGAAAGGGATGGGAAATCAGCAGGGCCCATGGGCCTGGGATGGGGGGCAGAGGGGCGCTCATGGCTGCCCCGTGGCGACGGCAAGGTCTTTGATAAACCGCACCACCAGCACCAGGGTCAGCAGGACACAGCCGGCGGCGATGCCGTAGACAAACGGATAGACCGGCATCTGCAGCGTCATGGAGACCTCGCCGTAGTTTTTCAGGTCGGCGGCATAGGTCATGCACTGACGTGCGACCAAGGCGAAGAAGATGGCGCAGATCAGGGCGTTGATGCCGTCCACCAGGGATTGGACGCGCTGGGGGAGCTTCTGGACCAGAAAATCCACCGCGATGTGGCCCCGCTTGACCGAGGTGTAGCCCAGCGAAAAGGCCGCGAAAACGGCGCCCAGAAATCCCACCATTTCATACGTTCCGGGGATGGGGTGCCGGAAGAGGCGCAGGATGATATCCATGCAGGTCAGCACCATCATTCCGACAACGGCGGCGGCCGAGACCCAGTTAAAGGCCTCGGCGGCCTTGGTGACCCATTGTTCGATGCGTAAAATCAAGCTGTCTTCCCTGCCGCAAGACGCTCCGGGCATGTCCGCCGATGGTCCTGCCGGGCGCTGTCCTTTGGTTTAAAGCCGTCTGCAAAGCCGCTAAAATCATCTCCCCCCGCAATGGTTGCGCGTGTCGACTATGGGCGTTGCAGGGAAACACGATACGCCGTCGCGTGACCGAATTTCCTCGTCGCTGGGGTTATTCACCGCACGCTAGCGACGGGTGCCGTCTATTGGGCCGTCTTCAGCATGCTTTGCAGGGACCGGATATAGTCATCGCCTGCCAGCCCCTTTTTATTGGCCTCATCGGCATAGCCATCGATAATGGGCTGCACGGCATCGATCCAGCGGGCATTTTCACTAGCGGACAGCGTCAAAATCTGGTTGTCCAGGCTGAGGGTGAACTCACGGCCTTCGGCATCGCCTTGGTCCCAGGCTGCGCCGTGGACATCGATCCATTCCTTGCTGACCGCTTCGAAGACCTTCTGGACATCGGCCGGCAGTAGGTCCCATTTACCCTTGTTCATGACGACATACATGGCCGTGGTATAGCCCACGCTTCTGGAATCGGTGGTAAATTTGACCACTTCGGCCTGCTTCCAGCCCTTCAGGGTTTCCATGGGGGTGAATGTGCCTTCCACGACCCCTTTCTGCAGGGCTTCATAGGCGGCATTCTGGGGCATGGCCACGGCAACAGCACCCAGGCTTTCCACAATGCGGGCGCTCAGCCCGGTGGACCGTATTTTGAGCCCCTGTATGTCCTCGAGGGATTGGACGGGTTTTTGGGTGTGCAGCAGACCGGGGCCGTGGCCGTGCAGATAAAGCACTTTCACGTCTTTGAGCTCGTCGGGCTGGTAGGTGTTGTAAAATTCATTGGCCATGCGGGTGGCCACCATCCCGCTGGGGTAGCCGAAGGGCAGATCGAGGGCCGCCATGACCGGAAAACGGCCCCGGGTGTAGGCAAACACCGACATGCCGATATCGGAGATCCCGTTGACCACGCCGTCATAGCACTGCTGGGGTTTGGTTAAGGTGCCCGTGGGGAAGACCTGGATTTTGACCTGACCGTTGGTGCGTTTTTCGATTTCCTGGGCCCAGCTCATGGCCGCCTGGCATTGGCCGTGGGTGGGCGGGAAGAAAATGCTGTAGGTCAGGTTGATGGGTGCGGCCGACACCGCCGTGGTGATGGACATACTGAAGATCAAGGCCAGAATCATTAAAACCGCGAAATGCTTTTTCATGGGGCCTCCTTGGCTGTCATCCGACATGGTGAACCAGGTGTTTCACGACCTTGCGCCTAACGCTGGTCATCGCGCTTCGTCGGGTGGAACACCTGGGGAACGACAATTTTGTGGCGTTGGGATACGGCCCGGGTGGCCGTACAAAAGGGGCTGGGGTCGGGCCTGCTGGCTCATGGGGCAACGAGCAGCAGGCCTTCAATAGATATCATCATAGGCGTGGCAGCGGATATGTTGCAATATGCGTGGCAGCATCGGGCATCCTCAAAATCGATGGCCAATACTGATGAAAGCAGTCTATCTTGTCAAGCCTTTTCTGCTCCCGCCGATACCGGTGACGCCCTGCCAATGGAAGCATCCCGGGTCCCGCAGGGGGCCGTCTGGCGGATGCCGCCCGGGCACCGGTGTTGGGCATGCCTGCCAGCCAAGATGTCCCTCTATCGCCGGGTCGCCGCCCAGGGACGGGTGATGGCGGGCGGGGGTGCCGCGGCACCGTCCCGGGTAAGAAGACCGCATTGGTGATGGTCGCCGCAGCGGGACAAGTCAGCCTTGACTTCGTGCCATCTTCCGGTAGAAAGGGGGTACCGCCGGCGGCGAACACGCCTGTGCTTTGCGCGCACACGGCCGTGACAGCTTCCACCCCCGGCCCATGATCCCGAACCGATGATACCTCAGAGGAAGGTGTATGGTAACCATTGAATCACTTGAGGCCCGCCGTGATCTGATCGCCATCGTGGGTCTGGGATATGTCGGCCTGCCCCTGGCCGTTCAGCTGGCCCGGCATTTCGCGGTCGTGGGCTATGATATCAAACCCTCGCGAATCGAGGAACTCAAGGCCGGCCGCGATCGCACCCTGGAAGTTGATGACCGTATTTTGCAAACCTCGGGGATCGACTTCACGCTCGATCCCGCTGACCTGGGGCGCTGCCGGCTGATCATCGTGGCCGTGCCGACCCCCATCGACGGTCATCGCAATCCCGATCTGACCCCACTTGAGGGGGCCGCCCAAACCGTTGGTGCCCAACTGCGTCCGGGATCCTGCGTGGTGTTCGAATCAACGGTTTTCCCGGGGGCCACGGAGGAGATCTGTGTGCCGATCATGGAGGCCCGCTCCGGTTTGGCCTGCGGAACGGACTTCACGGTGGGCTATTCCCCGGAACGGATCAACCCTGGCGACAAGGTGCATACGGTCGACAAGATCATCAAGGTCGTGGCCGGTTCCGACACGCAGACAAGCCAACTTTTAGCGGCCGTCTACGGGCGCGTGGTCACAGCCGGTATTCACCGGGCCGCCTCCATCAAGGTGGCGGAAGCCGCCAAGGTGATCGAAAACACCCAGCGCGATCTCAACATCGCCCTGATGAACGAGCTGGCCATGATCTTCGACCACATGAATATCGACACCCTCGATGTGCTCGAAGCCGCCGGCACCAAGTGGAATTTTCTCAACTTTCGTCCTGGCCTGGTGGGCGGCCATTGCATCGGTGTGGATCCCTATTATCTGACCTTCAAAGCGGAAGCCACCGGATATCACCCCAACATGATCCTGGCCGGCCGCCGGATCAATGACAACGTGGGCAAGTTCATCGCCGAAAAGACGGTTAAAATGCTGATCAAAGGCAAACGCCAGGTGCGAGGCGCGATTGTGGCCGTCCTGGGGTTGACCTTCAAGGAGAATGTGCCCGATCTGCGCAACACCAAGGTCGTCGACATTATTCATGAATTGCAGGATTACGGTGTGAATGTGCGGGTCCACGATCCCCTGGCCGATCCGCAGGAGGCCCGGCGCCACTACGATCTCGAGCTGACGGATTGGAACCAGCTGGGTACTGTCGATGCGCTGATTCTGACGGTGCTGCACGAAGATTACCGCACCCTTGGACTGGAGGCCCTTGCCACACGGCTTCATCCGGAATACCCGCTTTTGCTGGACGTCAAAGGGGCCTTTCAGCCGGCGGCGGCCGAAGCTTTAGGCATTCACTACTGGCGGCTCTAACCGTCCCCGGCGACGATGATTTTCCCGTGGTCATGCAGGAGCCCTTCGGTGTCCAACCTACTGCGCAAACTCTATCAAATTTACACCTGGCTGGTTTATGTACCGATTGTGGGGCTATCCACGGCGTTTTTTGGCACCGCCGTTCTCATTCTGCTGGTGTTTCTCAAACCGCGGATTGTGGGTCCCCTCTGCGGCAAAGGCTGGGCCCGCGTCAACAGTTATGCCGCCCCTATGCTGGTAACCGTGATCGGGCGTGAAAACATCGATCCCCGCCAGTCTTACGTGATTGTCAGCAATCACCAGAGCCAGTTCGATATCTTCGTGCTCTACGGTTGGCTGGACATCGATTTCAAATGGGTGATGAAGCAGGAGCTTCGCAAGGTACCGGTGATCGGCATTACCTGTGAGCGCCTGGGGCATATCTATGTCGACCGTTCCAACCGGGACGCGGCCCTGGCCTCGATCAATGCCGCCAAACAGCGCATCGTGGACGGCACCTCGGTCGTTTTTTTTCCCGAAGGCACCCGCAGTCGCGAAAAACAGATGCGCCCCTTTAAGAAAGGGGCCTTTCGAATGGCGCTGGACCTGCAACTGCCGATTCTGCCCATCACCATCCGGGGAACCCGGGAGATTCTGCCTTCGGATACGACCGAACTTTACCCGGGCCGGGCCACGATGATCATTCATCCGCCAATCCCCATCGATGATTATGATCACACGCGCCTGAGCGATTTGATCGCCCGGACCCGCGCGGTGATCGCATCACCGCAAAAGGCCGATCCGTGAAAACCCGGGGGTTAACGCATGCCGATACATGGGATATTTCTGCTGGCGCCGATCCTGCTGACGCTTCTGCTGGTATTCGAGCGCAAGGATAGCCTGGGCGGCAAACTGGCCGTCAAACCGCTGCTTTCAGGGCTGTTTGTCCTTTCCCTCCTCTTGGCGGCGGACCATGTGGGCCGTTATGCTGTCATGGTGTTGACGGGGCTGCTGCTGTGTCTGGTGGGTGATATCTGCCTGGCATTTCCGCAATCGGCCCTGTTCCGGGCCGGGCTGGTGGCTTTTTTGCTCGGGCATGTGGCCTACGGCGCGGCTTTTGCGCTTGCGGCGCGTCCCAACTGGGGGCTCTGGATCGCCGCCCTCGCGGCCCTGCCGGTGAGCAGCTTTGTCTACCACCGGTTGCAACCGTTTCTGGGCGGTATGCAAAAGCCGGTCATGGCTTATATTGTCGTCATTACCTTGATGATCATTGCGGCCGGCGGTCTGTTCGGTGATCTGCAATTGTCTCTCCCGGGGCGATTCCTGGTCCTCAACGGCGCTCTCAGTTTTTATCTCTCGGATATCTTCGTGGCGCGACAGCAGTTCGTTCAACCGGCTTTCCAGAATCGCCTGATCGGTCTGCCGCTTTACTATCTGGGACAGTTTCAGATCGCTTTCAGCACGGGGATGATTGGCTGAGCAGATGTCCGCGAAGGCCCTCGCAGCCCCGTGAACGACATCGGCGCGCGATGGCCACGATGCGGGCAAGAAGGATTGCCCTCCGCGGAGGAAGGCATCCGGGATAGATTTACCCCCCCGGGGGAGAAAAGTCGGCCCCAAGGAAGGAATTGATTCATGGCGCCCCAGGAATACGCCCGCGCCGATAACCATCTGATCCCGCGTCACGTTCTGGTCGTCGAGAGGGAGCGCGACGCTGCGGCCCCCATCGAGGTCTGCCTGGCATCCAAAGGGTTCCAAGTCCGCACGGCCCAAAGCCTGCCGGAGGCCCTGGCGTTGGCCCGGGAATTCGAACCCCGGGTGGCGCTTGTGGATTTTCACATGGCAGACGACCCCGGGCGGGATCTGGTCCGGGCCCTGGAAGACCTTCAACCCCGCATAGTGTGTGTTTTGATGGTCGACCACGAGCGCGTCCAGCGGGCCGGGGCGGCCTTGCCCCGGGGGGGGTACGCCATCATTCGCAAGCCCCTGGTTGAGGCCGAACTTCTGACCACACTGGGGCACTGTTTTGAAAAGCTGCGGCTGACGCACGACCTGGCAGCCGCCCAAGCCGCCCTTGCCGAGCAGCAGCGGAAAGGCGACCACGAAAAGCGGCGGGCCGACCGGGCCGTCGACGCGCTGGCCCGCAAGGAGCAGGCATACCGCCAACTCGTCGATAGCCTGCCGGAAGTTTTCTATCGAACCGACGCCGACGACACCATCACCATGATTTCCCCGGCGGTGACCCGCGTGCTGGGGTATCCCGCGGACGAGGTCGTGGGGATGAACATGACCGCCGACCTCTACGCCGACCGCCGCGACCGGGATAACCGGCGCCAAATGCTTAAAAGCACCGGGACGGTGAGCGGCCAGGACGTCATTTTGAAGC
>JASFFM010000257.1:0-6574 GCA_050124295.1 Desulfobacterales bacterium
AAGATCCGGACGGGCCGCGTCGGGTGTAAAGAGAACGTCTTCATCACGTTTGGCATACCACAGGTCGGCCGACAGGCTCAGCGGAATCTGGTCGAACTTGTAGGTCGTGCCGATGTTGAAGGCCATCAGGTTGAAGATCGCATCGCCCGGAGCGTTCGCGGAGGCGCGGTTGTCGAAGATACCCAGACCCATGATTTCCGACCAGTAGTAGGAAGACAGGGGGGTGAACACGTTGTCGAGGTCGGTGTCCAAGGGATCGTCATCGCCCGGGGTGTAGATGAACTCCCCGTGGATGTCGAAGTTGCCCAGCATGACGTTACCACCAACCGCGGCCAGCCAGCCTTTGAAGTCGTAGTCGTTCTGAACGGGGAAACCGCCGAGGAGGGCGTTGGAGGCTTTCACACTGCCGCTCTGCATGAAGGCGGTGGCCCACAGACCCCAGTTGTCAAAGGACATATCGAAATCCGCACCGAAGGTGTAGATGTCGGCGTCTTGGAAAGGCGCCGTCGCCGTCGTGGTGCCCGCGCCACCGTCCGTGGCGAGCAGACCGGTGCCAAAGATGGAGTTCAGCTCGGCGGTCTGGGCCCAGGAGAAGCTCGGTTTGATGGAGATGTTCTCGTTGAACCAGAAGGCACCCGTCAGGGTGTAGGTGTCGACGTCTTCGTTGGTGCCATTACCGGGGCCGCCTTCATAGTTTTTCAGCCAGGAGCCGGCCAGAACGAAGTTGTCCAGGATCTTCCAGCGCGCGATGACACCGGAGGCGTCATCATCGATGGCGAAGCTGCGGAACAGCTGGTAGGGCTGCACACCCACGGTCCAGTTGACCGGGCCTGTGTCGAAGTCCGCATAGGAGTTTTTGACTTTGACCTGGATACCGTCGGCGCCCGGATCGCCGTAAAAGCTATTCTGGGGCTGAGGTACGGAAACCGCACCGATGGTGGCGCCAGCCGCATCAACAACGTCAAGGGTGCTGGCGGGAACGAATTCAGACTCGCCCCAGACCGCGTTCATCTCGAACTTGTTGACGAACTTCAGGTTGTCGTTGATTTTGGCCGTGTAGTAGAGACGGGTACGGGTGTCGACCCGACGGACGGTGTCGTCACCGGCGAAGACGGGGTTCCCCGTTGCATCCGTACCGATGAGATCACCATTGCTATGACCGGTGAAATATTTCTGTGAAAAAAAGCGGGTCCGCCAGTAGCCGCCGAATTCATTTTCGAGGGCCCAGGTGGGTGCCGTGAAGGCCACCACAAGAATGGCGGCCAACGCAAGAATAGAAAGCTTCTTCATTAGATTTCCTCCTTAACGAGTCGCCGGTCCACCACAGACCGGCCATTTAACCTAACCTTAACCTAACCTTGTTGCAGACTGCATTGAATCGAATACTCGGCTTTAACCGTTCACCCCCTTTCACGCCGTGAATTGGTTTCGTGATACACGATACACGAAACATGTTGCGTTTTATCAGCCAAATCCGGTCAAGTCAAGGAAATATGGCCTTTGCGGCGCACTTTCCTTCGCCTGCGCCGGTCCGCTGCGAGCGGCGACCCCGGCCCATGTCGATGGCCGGAGCCCGGGCCGGTTTGAAAAGAGTTGGATTTGGCCCCCGGGAATGCTATAAACCCGGTGCACCCGCCGCGCCGAAGGGCCGCCGGCACGCCATGCGGACCGTGGCCTCCAGCGGGCCCGGGAAGAAAGCGCATCCGAGGTACAAGGCGGCGGGAGCGCAACAATAGCATCGCTTAGCGGCGACGCCAGGCGCTGCATTCACAACACGGGCGGGCGGTTGGCCAAACCGGTCACCGGCCAGGCCCTAACCCCGGGAGGCCATTTTTTATGTTTCTGCGCGTTTTTCATGGTAACGCCATTCGCACGGCGAGCGTGGTATGTCTGGTGCTGGCGATCTGCCTGCCGTTTCCCCGCTGGAGTGCGGCCGAGGTGCGCCGGGTGCTCATCGTGCCCTTCAGCATCCACGCCGACAAAGATTTGACCTTTCTGCGCAAGGGGATCACGGCCATGCTGTCCTCGCGCCTGACCGACATGGGCAAGGTGGTCGTGATGGACCAGGCGGCCGCGGCCGACATTATCAAGGATTTACCGAGCCCCCTCAACCGGGAGGCGGCCAGTGAGGCCGGGCGCCAGACCGGCGCCGACTACGTGGCCTTCGGCAGCCTGACCGTCTTTGGGGGCAGCATCAGCACGGATGCTCGCTTTGTCGAAACGGCCACCAACACCCTGCTGGTGACCTTCAATGAAACCGGCCAGACCCAGGGTGACGTGATCGGCCACATCAACCGGTTTTCCCAGGAGGTCAACACGCGGGTTTTCGGACGTGCCGCCGACCCCTCCGCAGCCGCCGCCCCCGCACCGGCCGACGCCCCCGAAGCTGTCGACCCCGACCAGATGAACCCTGAAAAAAAGATCTGGCGCAGTGACGGCGGCATGCGCATCCAGGCTTCCAATCCGGATACGGACGAAGCGGACGCCAAACTCTGGCGCAGCCGACGCTTCAAGTTCAAAATTGAGGGCCTCGGCATGGGGGACGTGGACGGCGACGGGGACAACGAGGTGGTTTTTAGCAGCGACCGCGAAGCGGCTGTTTATCGCTTCAAGGATGGCCGTTTTGTCAAGGTGGCGGATATCGATATTGACGCGGGCCGGACCTGCATCGGGTTGGATGTGGGCGATATCAACAGCAACGGCCGGGCGGAAATCTTCCTGACGGCGCGCGCGGAAAATTTTCACCCCCGCTCCATTGTGCTGGAGTGGGACGGGAGCGCCTTCATCCCCATCTACGAGGGCCCCTGGTACTTCCGGGTGGCCTGGGATCCCCAGACCGAACGGCCCACGCTCTACGGACAGCGGGGGGGGGTGCGAACCGTCTTTGCCG
Source organism: Desulfobacterales bacterium (assembly GCA_050124295.1). GTDB lineage: Bacteria > Desulfobacterota > Desulfobacteria > Desulfobacterales > UBA5852 > JABZFP01. The sequence continues at coordinate 2,891 of JASFFM010000257.1, forward strand.
GACCGGTTTGGTCCATGGCCTGGATCGACGGGGCCTATGCCCCGCAGAATAAAATCACCTTGCCCGAGGAGGCCAGCGTCTTCGGTTTTGCCTCCGGCGACATGACCGGCGATGGTCAGCCCAACACGGTGGCCTTCGTCAGGAAAGACCGCTTGCAGTTGTCGACGAGCGGTGGCCGTGAAGAATGGACCAGCGTCGAGCCCTACGGCGGCCGTTACACCTGGATGATGACGGTCGAGGAGTACAAGCGGGGTCAGAAGCAGAGCCGCACCTCAGTCGACCCCCTGCCCGATGAGCTCTTTTTCGTGCCCCAGCGGGTTCTCCTGACGGATTTTGACCGGGATGGACGCAAGGAGGTGCTGGTGGTGAAAAATGAGGATATCACCGGCGGGGTCATGTCCCGGGTCCGATCCTACCGGGAAGGCCGCTTCGAGAATCTGGCCTGGGATAACGTGGGGCTGCGGGCCCTCTGGCGGACCCGTAAATTTTCCGGTTATATCAGTGATTACAACATCGGTGACTTCAACAACGACGGGGCCCAGGAAATCGTTTTTGCGGTGGTCAAAAAAGTCGGTGATCCCATGACCGGCGACTCCAAAAGCTACCTGGTGTCATGGAATCCTTACATGATTGCCGGTCAGGCGGCGGACAACTGACGGCAAGCGTTCCACGGAAAGGCCATCTGTGCCCCCGTCCGGCCGCCAGCCGGAGGGGGCGCTGTACGTTTGCGCAACGGGCGCTCCAGGGGGCAGCTTCATGGTGAGGGCCATTGCCGGTCGTGACCGTCACACCTGACGGCCAAAGGCTTTCTCAAGCGCTTTGGCCGTCCAGCGGATCCAGGTGGGACGGCCGTGGGGGCAGTGGGACGGATTGGCGCACTCGTCCAGCTGCTGCAGCAGGCGGCGGATCTGGCGTGCCGCCAGGGTCTGGCGGGCCCGGATGGCGCCGTGGCAGGCCATGACCTTGATACCGGCCTCCAGGATCGCCTCCGGTGTGGCCGTGCTTCCCGCGGCCAGGGCCGTTTCCAGGAGATCGCGCAGGACGGGACCGATTTCGCCCGGCAGCAGCATCATGGGGGCGGCCTTGATGGCGAAGGTGGTGCCCCCGAAAGGTTCGATTTCCATACCCAGGGGGGTCAGCGAGGCCTGCAGATCTTCCAGCAGGACGGCCTCCCGGTGACTGAGGTCGATGGTCTCCGGGATCAAAAGCCTTTGGGCGGCGGCATTGGTCTGCCCCTGCCGCTGACGCAACTGCTCATAATAAATCCGCTCGTGGGCCGCGTGCTGGTCGATCAGCACGAGCCCCTCATCGGATTCGCAGAGGATATAGGTCTCACGGAATTGGCCGATGACCCTCAGATCGCCGAACCGGCCCTGGCGCCAGATCCGGGCCTGGTGCTGATCCGCTTCCGGCGGACGCGGCAATGCAGCGGGTCCGGTGGCCGCCACCGCAAGGGGCCGCGACGCTTCCCGGCGGGCCGACGATCGGTGCGGGAAAGGGGACCGCGTTTCGCGCACGCCTGCAGGGAGGGCCGTGGCGGGCCCCGCGGCGGCTACGCGGCCCGGGCGCAGGCGCCGATCGGCGCGCTCCAGGGCGGCGGCGACCGCTCCCGCCACCAGGCCGTGGACGTCCCGCTGCCGGGCGAAACGCACCTCGAACTTGGTCGGATGCACGTTGACATCCACCTGATCGGCCGGCACGCTAAGGTAGCAGACCGCCAACGGAAACTGCCCCTTCATCAGGCGCTGGCGGTATCCTTGCATCACCGCATGCAGCAGGGAACGGGCCTTGACGTGACGGCCGTTGACAAACAGATGAACGCCCCGGGAAGTGCTGCGATTCACCCGGGGGGCGGCCACCCACCCTCTGATCTTGGCGCCTGCGCTTTCCAGCGCCAGCGGAATAAGCTGGTCCTGCAGGGAGCGTCCCAGCACATCCACGACGCGATCGATGCTCTCAACGGCCGCCGGCCATTGGCGGGTGGTCTTGCCGTTATGGCTCAGCCGGAAGTCGATCGCCGGGTGGCCCAGCGCCAGGCTGGCCAGGCCATCGCCGATGTGACCCATTTCGGTAGGGATCGTCTTCATGAATTTACGCCGGGCCGGGGTGTTGAAAAAGAGGTCTTTGACGGTCACCATGGTGCCAGGCGGTGCGCCGGTTTCCAATACCTTGCGAATGCGCCCGCCCGCCACCCGGATCTCGGTGCCGGTCGGCCGGCCGGCTGGCCGGGAAACCAGCGTCAGCCTTGACACCGAAGCAATGCTGGGCAGCGCCTCCCCGCGAAATCCCAGGGTGCGTATGGCGAACAGATCGTCATCGTCCTTTATTTTACTGGTGGCGTAGCGCTCTAAAGACAGCAGGGCGTCGTCGCGCAACATGCCGGCGCCATCGTCCGCCACGCGAATCAGCCGCCGGCCGCCGGCCTCAATTTCCACCACGATGCGCCGTGCACCGGCGTCGATGGCATTCTCCACCAGCTCCTTGACCACCGAGGCCGGGCGTTCGACCACTTCGCCGGCGGCGATTTTATTGGAGAGGATATCGGGCAGGATGCGGATGCGGGTCATTATTAGATACTTTCGCTTTTGCGCGCCGGGCAACGAAAGGGCAGCTTGTGAATAGTGCTTTATTCCTTGCGCCTTTGGCGGCACTGCCAGTGGAAATCAATCGGCCCTCGAGACCGCAAGTTAGGCTTTTCCCGGCAGATCCCGGCTCGTGTTCGGAAGCGCCCTTGTGGTTAGCGCCCATCGCTTCAGGAGGCGCTGTCTCTCTTCGCGGCGAAAACAATCGATGCCCCAGACACCGCGGGCACACGTTTGGCGGAGCCGTTTTTGATCGGGATGCAAAGCGTCTTAAAGCTTAAACTTAAACTTGTTGGCAAGCCCCCGCGCGTGCCTCAAGCGATGTGCCCATCAAGCACGGGTCGGCTTCGGTGCAGGCCATGGTCCCTGGCGATAACATTCCCAAGGCCGGGGATCCGGTTTATGACCGCGCCCTTTTTAGGATGGTTCTTCGCGGACAAATTTGGACAAAAACTCGACCTCCAGTGGTGACAGATTGAACTCAATCGCCGCTTGATCCACCAGTCGCTGCTTGTTGATGCCCGTCGCGTTCTGGATTTCTTCGGAAATCCAGGCGACGGCTTTACGGATATTATCTCCCTGGGGCTGGATGCTCATGATCACCTCCTGATTAAAGATTGGGCTTTTGCGCGTGATGGGGCGTATGCTGTTCAAAGTCATCGGCCACCTGCAACAGGCGCTGTTCGCTGAAATGGGGTCCCATGATCTGGAGCCCGATGGGCAGGCCGGTGGAGGACAGCCCACAGGGAATCGCGATGCCGGGGATGCCTGCCAGGTTGGCCGAAAGGGTAAATACGTCCGACAGGTACATGGTCAGCGGGTCTTCGGTGTTTTCCCCGATTTTGAAGGCCGGGGTCGGTGCCACCGGTGACAGCAGGATGTCGCAGGACGCGAAGGCCCGGCGGAAATCTTCCATGATCAGGCTCCGTATCTGGGAAGCTTTGTTATAATAGGCATCGTAGTAGCCGGCCGAAAGGGCATAGGTTCCCAGAATGATGCGACGCTGGACTTCGGCACCGAACCCGGCCGTGCGGGTCTGCCGGAACATGTCCAACAGGTCGGCAGGCTTTTCGCTGCGCACACCGAAGCGCACCCCATCGTA